>CAZPYI010000233.1:0-2516 GCA_964590305.1 uncultured Streptococcus sp. | reverse complement strand
TAGACTTTTTATCAAAAAGATGATATAATGGTTTTAAATTACGAATAAGGAAGTAGGGAAGAAAATATGCAGGGTGGTACACGCAAGGGAGCGGGAAGAAAACCAGTTTCTGATAAAAAACAGATGAAAAATATTTATCTAACTCAGAGTGAGATTGATGCAATTGATTCACTTGACCTTGATGACTGTAAGAATTTTAGTCAAAAATGCTCCGAGCTAATTAAAATAGGAATAGACACAAAAATGAACATTAAAAATAAAACTACTTCAACTAATACAATTAAGCTTATCGACTTATTCGCAGGTATTGGTGGAATCCGAAAAGGATTTGAGGATAAGAACACAGTGTGTGTTTTTAGTTCCGAATGGGATAGATTTGCTTCTAAAACTTATGAAGCGAATTATGGCGAAAAACCAAATGGGGATATTACTCAAATCAATGAGAAAGATATTCCAGACCATGACATTCTTTTAGCAGGTTTTCCATGTCAGCCATTTAGTCATATTGGTAAGCGTGAAGGCTTTACTCATGAAACCCAAGGAACTTTGTTCTTTGATGTACTTCGTATATTAAAAGAGAAAAAACCAAAAGCTTTCTTACTTGAGAATGTAAAAGGTCTTATAACTCACGACAAAGGTAATACTTTAAAAGTGATTATGAGAGCGTTAGAAGAAGAATTAGGCTACTCAGTTTTCTATGAAATTCTTGACGCTCAACGTTTTGGTTTACCACAAAGAAGGGAACGTATTATCATTGTAGGTTTCCATCCAGATTTAAAAGTAGATAACTTTGAATTTCCTAAGGGAAGCAATGAAAAAGTTCCAGTAGGTTCTATACTAGAAGATAATCCAACTGGCTACAAAATTTCAAAACATCTGCAAGAAACATATCTTTTTAAAAAAGATGATGGCAGACCTCAAATCATTGATAAAACTAGCGAGATTCAGGTAAATACACTTGTTGCAAGCTATCACAAAATTCAGCGTTTGACAGGAACTTTTGTAAAAGGTGGAGAAACTGGGTTGAGACTTTATAGTGAACTAGAATGTAAGCGACTAATGGGATTCCCAGATGATTTCAAAGTACCAGTTTCAAGAACTCAAATGTATAGACAGTTTGGTAACTCAGTAGCTGTGCCAGTAATTAAAGCTGTCGCTGATAAAATGAAAGTATACCTTTAGTCAAAAAATAGCAGATCATTCTTGAACTGCTATTTTTTATTATTCGTAAAACCTTTAATTTGTACTTTTTGGCCTCGTTTTTTACTAGGATATGTCCATCTAAACGGAGTGCCTAACTGTCCTTTAGATGAATATTTCTCAATATATTCATCAACATACAAATCCCTTGAAATAACCTCAAAATTCTTAGTATAAAGCATTATATCAGCAACTTGAATAGGATTGTTAACTAATGGGCTATTGACCCCAAATATAAAGAAGTTAACTAATTCTTTATTGTATTTGTGCATCTCATCAACTAATATGTTAAAGGCAACTTCGTTATTCTCTTTCAATCCTTTAGCACTGCCATATGCTTGAAATTCTTTGAGTGAATTAGCCAATGACGAAGAAGAATTGAGATTAAGAGCAAGAATAATATCGTCAACAGCTCCCTCATGGACTGTTACGGTATCTGCAGAAGTATTTTTTACACTAATATTTTTAGTTATTTCTTCTTGTTCAGTAGTAATTGTAAAAGATACATCTGTTTTCGGGTAACCACGATTACTTAATTTAGGTATTAAATTAGTTGCCACAATATCTAAAACAGTATCTTGTTCACTAACACCAGAAACTTTTAAGATTTGACTAAACCAATGATAAGTAGAAGATTTAATTGTTTGACAATGTTTTGCGTGATCATTCCATAGAAGGATATTGTTTTTGTCAATCAGTAAGTCAACTATACTGTCCTCAGCATTGTTTCCCAAAATATTAGCACTAATTCCTTGAGATAGATTTTTGGAAGCATGATTTAGTACGAAGTCTTTTAATTCAGAAAAAGTTAGTATATCATCTAAGAAAGACACATAAGTATCGCTATGTATCTTATTTGAATAGTCGTTTTTATTTTTTAACTCTTTTTCGCTAATAGAATCTGGTACAACAACAAAGATTTTTGTGACATTTTTATCAACTAACCTGATGTTTTGAGCAAAAAATTCATTCCCATAGATTCTATCAGTTCGAATCGAGCTAGTAGGTTTAACTAACCAAGTTTCATTATCAAAATCATTGAAAGTAATTGCATAATCCATCTTAAATTGTTTTTCACAATTTTCATATCCAACTGAATAACCTTTTTTTACAGATACATTCAATTTGGGAATCTCTTGGACTTTTTGAAGCAATTCAGACAAAGTTAAATTTGAAGCAGAACCAGATAAAGATTTTTGCTGATTATCAACGTTAAAACTCATAATATTTTTACTCCATATTATAAAAAGAAGCTCATTTTTGAACTGCACCCCAAAAGTTAGACAACAAATCTAACTTTTGGGGTGTTTTTCTAT
>CAZPYI010000232.1:0-2603 GCA_964590305.1 uncultured Streptococcus sp. | reverse complement strand
AGGTTATGTCGCGTTTTGGTGCGCAGTTAGATTTTGGGCAGTGTGTTTTTTGTCATCGTAAGGACTTGCCAATGGATTTTTCTTATAAATTTAATGGTTGTCTCTGTCGAAATCATTTTGATGCGGATATGAGGCGTTCACATTTGGACCCTAATGTGATTTTTTTGTGTCATTCTTTTATGGCAATGGACTTAGACAAGCTACCGAGTATTAATCTGTCTGATGACATGAAAAAGAAAATTCGAGTCTTTATTGATGCACTTTATGACCATTATATTGGTGTCCAGATTAAGGCTAAGAAATTTATTGATGGTTTGGATGGCTGGGCTGATATTATGAAATAACAAAAAAATAAGCTGAATCTAGCTTATTTTTTTTGTTATTGAGATTTTATCTGTGGTGTATATTTCAATTGTATAAATTTCTATTTGAAAATTTAATAGTATAGAGTAAGAGATTGCAAATATTAATTATTCTGTACTAACTTCCAAGTGATCAAGTTTACAAAAAACATATTTTTTTATAATATAAAAACACTAAATGTATAATAGTATGTTATACTAAATTTATAATGTTTTGAAAAGATGAGGAGAATTGTATGCTAAAAAAGCTGGTTTCAAAGTCGAAGATATTAGGACTATTATTCGTATTAGTTATCACTTTGTTTTTTCCCGTAAACGGTAAGGCGTATGAACTCTGAGGATATTGGCTTGGTGGTAATAACAAAATTTTGAGATATAATCAGCCTGGGACTAAGCATAGTTTGCAAGTTGCTCACGCTGATATTCATTGGAATAATCAAGCAAAGGGAACTATCCAACGCATGGACAATGATTATAATGTCAAGTTATTGGATTATTATCAAGCCAATACTAGTGGAGGCATAACTGATTCTGTTACTAGAACGATTAAATTCAATGATTTTTTGGATGATAAGAGGTAACCATTATCCTATCTCTCATAACAATTTAGAATATAGTTTTAATATATCGACACATGAATTTGGGCATGCTTTAGGATTATGGCACAGCAATACATCACAGTCTGTAATGTGGCGAACGATGAATTCAAACATGAATGTTCCAACCGCAGATGATAGATCTGGTTTAATTTCGTCTAAAAATAGATGGTAAGGAGTATAAATAAAGAAATGAAAAAAATAAAAGTTTTAATTTTAGTTATGTCAGTATTTTTTCTTGTAGCTTGTGAAAACAATAAAAAAACAGGTGAGAATGTAAAAGATGAGTTAATTTCTCACAAAAGTGATGCCTTAAAAGAATTGAGTTTGAAAAATCAAAATGAGATTAATACATGGAGGGAGAAAGATCCCACTCTACCAAAAGGGGACAATCTTGATGCTGTTATAACAGCGGCTCAGGAGAATAAAGACAGGTTGGGGAGTGTACCTGTTGAGATTGCTGATGCAACGTATTATGGAGGCGAGAGTTTAGATGAAAAAGTATTATTTGCAGATAATATTTTTGTAGCGACAGTTGAAGATATGGAAACATTCTATTTTGGTTCGGAAGAAAATACAAAAGTATTGGAAACAGCTATCCCAACTATGACTTTCAAATTAAAGGTTATTGAAAACATCAAAGGAGAATTACCAACTGAAAAAGTAATTCGAGCATCTAGGGATTATTTTGGATTAAAACCAGATCAGAAATTTTTTTTGAATTTAATTGACGGGGATACTATCCCAGAAAAAGGTAAAACTTATGTGTTTTTATCATATGTTATTGAGGGACAATTAAAAATTACTGAAAATGGGGAGGAGCCAAGTAGTTTTGCTTTAGATAATTCTCCAATGGATTTAGATCAGCAAAAAAAGTCAGTAGTTCAGGATGTATTAGGCTCTTCAACAGTTATAGCAGATTTTCAAAATAAAGTTAAAAATATGAAAAAAATACTATCAAGGGCAAGAAGTACTAGCGAAATTTCCTTTTTAGATAGGCTAAATGCTATTGAAAACGGAGAACTGGATAATAAGCCTGACTTGAGCAAGATTATAGTTGAATAAAAAATTGAGGTAACTAAGTATGAGGAACAAAATGAAATATTTTATAATGATTAGTGTATTCTCGCTGTTTTTGTTTACGGCATGTGGCAGTAAACAAAATGTGAATGAAAGCCTATCATCTTCAAAGCCAGACAAGCAACATCTCCAACCAAGCAAGACAAAATACCCTGAAACGCTTCCAACAATACCACCCCAAGCATTTCTTTATACAGAAAATGAAAAGTATGAGTTGACATTAGGTACTTATACTTGGAGTGGGGTCGTAGTAGATGCCGTGGGGGTTGAGACATTATTGAGAGATGGACAACCAATCGTTGTTGGAAAAGGAGAAAAAATAATCTTAGATGTCGCGTGTCGGAAAGCTGATGAATGTCAGCTTCAAATGGCGAAACCGGAAGAATCAGAGCAGGAAATTAAACTATCAGATTATAATTTTTTAGCGCCGAAAGACAAAGGAATTTACTACTATAGTTACGCAAATATATGGTTACAAGCTACAGCACCAAAGACTGTTCAAGCAGAGGCTAACTACGCTTTTGTTTTAGAGGTAAAGTAATAAAAAATAAGCTTATCATAGCTT
>CAZPYI010000231.1:0-2605 GCA_964590305.1 uncultured Streptococcus sp. | reverse complement strand
AATATGACAAGGTTATTACCATTGATGTGTCTGAATTAGCTCCCATGGTAACGTGGGGAACCAATCCAGAAATGGGTGTTGAGTTCGGTCAACCATTCCCAGAAATTAATGATATCAATGACAAGCGTGCTTATGACTATATGGATATGAAGCCGGGTGAAAAAGCAGAGGATATTGATTTAGGCTACGTCTTTATTGGGTCATGTACAAATGCTCGTCTTAGTGACCTTGTTCTAGCGGCTAAGTTTGTTGAAGGCAAGCATATCTCACCTACTCTAACAGCGATTGTTGTTCCGGGCTCTCGTCCAGTTAAAGAAGAAGCTGAACGTCTTGGGCTGGACAAAATTTTCACTGATGCTGGGTTTGAATGGCGTGAGCCTGGTTGCTCTATGTGTCTAGGAATGAATCCTGACCATGTTCCTGAGGGTGTCCACTGTGCTTCAACAAGTAACCGAAATTTTGAAGGTCGCCAAGGCTATAATGCACGGACACACTTATGCAGTCCAGCAATGGCAGCGGCGGCAGCAGTTGCCGGTAAATTTGTTGATATTCGTCAAATGGCTGATGTTTACTAATTCAAGGGGGAAATCATGGAAAAATTTACAGTTTATACAGGGAAATCTGTCCCTCTGATGAATGATAATATCGATACCGATCAACTCATTCCAAAACAATTTTTGAAGGCTGTTGATAAAAAAGGTTTTGGAAAAAATCTGATGTTTGAATGGCGCTACCTAAATGATAATTATGATGAAAACCCAGATTTCATCTTCAATAATCCTGATTATAAAGGGGCAACTATTTTAGTGACTGGTGATAACTTTGGTTCTGGTTCGTCACGTGAGCATGCGGCATGGGCGCTTGAAGATTATGGCTTTCGTTGTGTTATTGCTGGTTCTTTTTCGGATATTCACTATAACAATGAGTTAAAGAATGGTATGCTTCCCATTGTTCAACCCTTAGATGTCCGTGAAAAATTGGCAGCTTTGCCTGCTGGTGAAACCTTGACTATTGATTTACCAAATCAGTTAATCAAGTCATCCGTTGGAGATTTTCATTTTGATATTGACCATGAGTGGAAACGCAAACTTGTGGAAGGTTTAGATGACATCGGCATTTCCCTGCAATACGATGAGCTTATTTCAGCATATGAGAAACAAAGACCTGCTTATTGGCAGTAAGTTGATAAATTAATTTACGTAGTTGACTTCTTTTTATAATCTCTAGAGGTTGATTACTAATGTATAGATATAGATGTGCTTTTTGTTATAGTAATTAAATATTCTGGTTTGAGCTTGATTAATAAATGTAAATTTACATTTATTAATCAAGTTCTTTTTTTATTTCCACATTTGTTACATTAAGTTAGTCGGTCTGGTATGCTGTAGAAGTACTTGATAAGTTACTTTATAGTGAATGAATTTATCGGCATTTTATTTCTTTTATTAGTTAGATAGATATTTTTGGACAAGCCACTTGAAATCCATTTATTGGAGAGCGTCATCTTCTGAACAGCTCATTTGACTATGTTGACCTAGATAATCAGAATCCGCACTCAACTAGGTGATAGATCATTCGCATGGAACAGAGAGACCTCTCAAGAGAAGTTTTTTTAACAACATCGAGGGCTCCGGCTCCATCTGCTTTCTAAAGATTCTTATGCAAACTTGTATAACTGAGTTCTATGGAGAACACGTTACTTCTTATTGATTTTGTATTGCCCACAATAATATAAATAAAAGAGATTTTGTTTCGGATAATCATTAACCTTACAGATAGTGCCGCTAGTTTACTTGAGTGAGCGTGCGATGCAAGAAGTCGATTTGTTTTTTAAGAGTAAGCCTTTGTTTATGAACAATTCGTTTATTATAGGATGATTATAACTTATTTATGTTACTTCCTTTTAGACAAATATAGTATTTATCTGAGAGTAACAAAGAGAGAGTTTTTTCTATCTTAGCTTAATTTCAAAAATGAAATATTATAACAAAGTGATATCGTTTTACTTTTTTTAATTTTATGATATTGTTAGAAAGAGAAAATTACGCTAGATGACTGTATAGCTGTTTGCTTGAGGGAGGAAAAATTGAAAAAAATAATAGCATTAGATATCGATCAGTACAGAGTTGGTGTTTCTGCTCCAAATTATGAAGCAGTCTTTAGCTCTTTATATGCTGAAGTTGCAAGAGATAACTGGAAACATTACTTGTTGCAACAAGTAACAGGAGAGCAAGAAACAACAGAGATTTTGTTGGGTGGAGAAGGTCAACTTATTAGTTGGGGAACTGAAAAACCACTTAGTAAAAGAGCAGAGGCCTACCAAAGTTTTGGTGATGTTTTAACAAATTTAAATAGTTCGGAAACAATTAATTTTGTAAGGACAGTAATATCATATTTATCAAAACATCAATGGAAATTGTTTGAAATAGTAAACGAACAAATGTTTCAATGTTCGGTAGTTATTGCCGTATCTTCAGAAAAGTTGAGTGAATTAAAAGAATTAGAAAAATCTTTTGTTGGCACTTTTAGGACGGTGGTCAATGGTAATGAAGTTTCAATTAACATAAAAGAGGTTGTTTTTGTACCTAAAACTTTTGGTGCAATG
>CAZPYI010000230.1:0-2624 GCA_964590305.1 uncultured Streptococcus sp. | reverse complement strand
TAAAGAGCCGTCTGTTACTCCTAAGCCCCCCGGTAACATTGTAATTGCTCCTATAATTGTTGCAAATGCATAACTAAAGGCTGCCCAAAATAAGCTTGCTTGTATATTGAAAATTTTAATTACTAAATAATAACAAACATTAATTAGTAAAATAAAAATAATAATAACTGAAATCAGATTACTAACCAAGGCATCTTTAAAATTAGTCTTCATTTAACAAACCCAACATACTAACATCATCTGGAACAAGCTTAAGATATTTTTCTACAATAGATTTGACTTCGGATTGATAACCAAATTCTCGAAGAATATAAGCATAATCTTGTAGAAATTCAGGATTTTCAGCTAAATCTGTAGCTAACTCTTGATAAATTTCCAATGCTTTTTCGGCATTTTCCAAAGATTGATAAGCCTTAGCAATGTTCCATTTTGTTAAAACACTCTCAATATCTTCATGACCAAGTGCTACAACCTCTTCAAAGCGCTCTTCTTCTAGATAGAGGTTACTCAAGCGCATGAGGACACTTTCGTCATCTTCAGCTACTTCTTTTGCTCTTAAGAGATAAGACTCGGATAATGCACTATCATGCAATTCGTAAGAAAATTGTGATGCTGCTAATAAAAGATTGACGTCAAATTCATTTTTTGCCAAACCTTGCTGGAGAATTCTAAGAGCGTCTTGTATCTTGTGTTCTTCATGCAGAGAAAGTGCATAAACATATTCATAGCCAGAAAAATCTGGTGTCAAAGTATCTAACTGTTTAAAGTAGAGATTTGCTTTCTGGTAATCTTCTTGATCATAAAGAATCGTTGCCAATTCAAAAACTGCACCTTCTTCGTATTCAAGTTCAACAGATTTTTCCAAAAACTCTATTGCTGACTCAAATTTCCCTAAGCTGGCATAAGCTCGGCCAATCCTTTGATACGTTGACACACCAGTCAGTTCTAAAATCTCACGATTATCTAATTTGGCATATCCTTTAATAGCTTGATTAAAGTTTCCTAAATCTAATTCAATTTCAGCCAACCCCAAAATAATCAGAGGATCATCACTATAATGACTAGCTTCTAATAATTTTTCTCGAGCCACATCTGTTAAGCCTTCCATATCATACAAGTCAGCCATCACTAACAATGCTGAGAGATAGTCATCACTTTCAGAAGATACAGCATCTAGATATAGGAAAGCTTCTTCAATATCCCCATCTTCCGCAGCAATCTGAGCTAAATTGATATTAACTTCTGGAAATGACTCTCTTTCTTGTAAATAAATTCGCTTTGCAAAAGGTAAAAAACCGATACTTTCTAAGTATTCGGCTAATTCCAGAAGCAACTGCTCATCATCTTCTTTTAATGCACGTTCAAAATACTTCTCCATCAGAGTCAAGTCTTGATTCTGAATAGAGGCAATTAACTTCTCACTATTTGACATCTTCTGCGTCTACTTCTTTCAATTCTGTCATTTGATCTTCTTCATAGAGCCCAGTGACCGACTTGTACCAATTAAATACTTCTTTTACTACGACCTTAATGGAAGCATAGATAGGGATTCCTAAAAATACTCCCCATACACCAAACATTGAGCCTGTTGTTAATAGAATAAACATGATTGTTATCGGATGAATACTAAGTTTGCTACCTAAAACTAAAGGAGAAACGAATCGACCTTCAATAGTTTGTTCAACTGCAAAAACAATTAAAACCTTGATTAACATAACTGGTCCTTGAACCATTCCCATAATAACAACAGGAATCATAGCTAGAAAACTTCCAAGGTAGGGAATCATATTTAAAAAACCAGCAATAATCCCAAAAGTTACAGCATAGCGTACCCCAATCAAGCTGAACATGATTGAAAACATAATTCCTACTACAATAGCAACAGTTACTTGACCTTGAACATATCCTGATAGTTGTTTGTTAATATCCCCTAAGACACGTGCAAAAGGCTGACGTACTTTAACTGGTAAAATATTTACCAAACCAGTTTTCATCTTGTCACTGTCACGCAAAGAATAAAAAAGAATAAAAGGGGATATGATTACTGCAACAGTTACACGTGCAATTGTTCCTGCAAAATTTCCCGCCCAATCGATAGCATTTTTAGAAAAACTTTCCGCATAATCAACAGCTTTTGTGCCGATGTTCGTTAACATATCTTGAAGTTCTGCTTGATAATTACTAAACCACGGGTTACTTAACAAATCTGTAACTTCTTGATTAACTTTTTCAACATAGTTCGGTAGATTTTCCACGAAGGATAGTAACTGAGTTTGTATCGTTGGAATAACACTGGAAATCGCCAAAATAAGTAGAGCAATAATAATAGCAAATACAATAAAAATTGAAGCTGTACGATTAACCCCACGATTTTCAATGAATTGAACTATCGGTTTTGTTAGATAATATAATAAGGCTGAAATAACCAACGGTAGCATGATAACTGCCAAAAATGACAACACTGGTGTGAAAAGAAAAGAAATTAGTGTAAATAGATATAGCGTCAAAAAGGTCAATAAAGTTATCAAAATAGCAACCACTACTTTATTGTCTAAAATATACTTGAAAAACCAAGAATCTGCAAATTTTTTAAGCATATTCATGATTTCAGGAGGTAAAACATC
>CAZPYI010000229.1:0-2638 GCA_964590305.1 uncultured Streptococcus sp. | reverse complement strand
CCTTAGAGTCAGTAGACGGCTTGTTGGAGGACAGTGGTGGATTTTTCGCAAACCTGAAAGATAAATTAGTTAATAGCGACCAGCCGACAACAGGTGTAAACGTTGAAGTTGGTAAAAAACAAGTTGCTGTAGACCTTTCTATTATTGCAGAGTATAAAAAACACTTACCAACTATCTATAAAGATATGAAAGCTATTATTGAGTCAGAAGTGAAAGCCATGACAGATTTGGATGTGGTTGAAGTGAACGTTGAAGTGGTTGATATCAAAACTCGTGAACAATATGAAGCCGATTCAATAAGTTTACAAGATAAAGTTACAGATGCTGCTAGTTCCGCAGTTGGATTTACGACAGCTCAAGTAGATAAAGCCTCAAAGGGTGTTGAAGACTTTACAAGTGGCAAAGAACCACGTGTCATTTAAGTGAATAGAGGAGGAAAAAATTATGTCAGTAGATAAATTGAATGCAAAAAAAGATGAATTTGTTGGAACAGCAAAGAAAGTTGCTGGTAAAGTGACTGGAGATAAACACTTGGAAAATGAAGGTAAGGTTGAAGAATTAGCAGGAAAAGCTGGTTCCATCTTAGCTGATGCAAAGGATACTGTAAAAGGTGCTCTTGATGGATTGAAGAATTCCAATAAGTAAGGATTACGAAAAAAGAAAGCAAGGTATTACTCATGACGAAAATTACAGAAGTAGAACAAACATTGATAAAGGGAACAGTGACATACGCAGATCAGGTCATTGAAAAAATGGTTGGTCACGCTTTGCAACATGTTCCAGGTTTATTGTCAATTAGTGGTGGATTTTTCACAGATATCAAAAATAAATTGATCAATAGCTCAGATGTCCGAGAAGGTATTAATGTAGAAGTCGGTAGCAAACAAGTTGCAACGGATTTGAAAATTGTGGTAGAATATGGAAAAGATATTCCTGAAATCGTCGAAACAATGAAGTCTATTATCGGTACAGAAGTGAAGAAAATGACTCACTTGGAAGTGGTTGAAGTCAATGTTGAAGTCGTGGATATAAAGACACGTGAAGAGTTTGAGGCAGAATCTGTGACCTTACAAGATCGTGTAGCTAGTGCTACTCAAGCTACAGGTGAGGTGATAGGCAATCAAGCTAGTAAAGCTGGCGATTTCGTCACGACTCAAACAGAAGTGGTAAAAGATAAACTTGAATCATCACGTGTTCAATAATCACGTACACATTTTCGTGCGATGAGAGACAACTAGTTAGGTAAAAGATGTGTTATCTAGCTAGACGATGGGAGTGAGATGATGGCATCTCGCTCTTTTTCAGTTTGTGAAAGGAGAACAAAAAAATGCCAAATCGTAAAATGGTAAAAACATCAAAATATCAGCAAATTGCAGTTGGAGTTGCTCAAAGAATCGTGAGCGGGGAGTATAAAGTGGGTGAACGAATCAAATCTCGTTCTACATTAGCCAGTATGTTTGGTGTTTCTCCTGAAACAACTCGGAAAGCTTTAAATATCTTGGCTGATATGAATATTGTTTCCGTCAAACACGGTAGTGGAGCCATTGTCTTGTCCAAAGAAAAGGCTCAAGATTTTTTGGATAATTTTGAAATGACCAACTCATTGGTTACGCAGAAAGATCGAATTCTTGAGAAAATGGATCAACAGGAGCTCATGCTGAAAGAATTACGTGGTATGGTTTCTATTTACCTAGATCAGACCAAGCGTGTCCAAAAAAAGTATCCCCTTGAACCATATGGATTAAAGTTGACCTCGGATTCTGACTTGTTGGGGAAACAATTAACAGAAATCCGAGTTTGGCATCATACAGGAGCTGTGATAGTAGGGATAGAAAGAAATGAAGACTTGCTAATTGCTCCCAGTCCGTATCAAACATTGGAAAAGGATGATTTGATTTATTTTGTTGGTGAGGAAGAAAGCTACACAAGGGTGAAGAATTTATTCAATTTGCATGAAAAACAAAAATCGGCGAAATAAGTTGATAGACCAGAAATAAATTGTACATGAAAGCTTTAATTTTTGATGTAGATGATACCTTATATGATCAAATTCAACCGTATTATCAATTGATTAAAAATCAGCAGGTCTAGCGGGTATGAATTGTTCGGAATTATGGTTTACAGGAACTACCGATTCCATAGAAGTAGACGCGCTTGCTGTTGTCAATTAATTTTGCAATTTCTTCTAGCTTTTCTTCATCCACTAGGTTATTGGTAGCTGCCAATATTTGATCATAATCAATCAAGACTTTCTTAGTTAGGCTACGCTGAATATGGTCGAAATGTTTTAACAAATGCTGGTGATCTTTTTGATAGGTGGAAACAAATTCTCTATAACCTGAGAAACCGCATTTTTTAGCGAATCGTGAGGGTGCTGATGGTGAAAACGTGAAGAGTGGCTGTAGTGAACTCCAATGTTAAATCTGATCAACAGGATCCAATTGCGTGAAATAGCGGGCAAATTTCTTGTTCCAACTCAGTCAGTTCGTCCATATTGGATTCAATAATGGCAATGATATTTTTCCTGTTGCTATCATAGTGACTTACCCTTTAGTACGATGGTTTGTAATCATTATACTATAAAAATCCGCTTTCTTCCCTTTTGTGGTATAATGGACTTGTATAGAAGGAATGTAAT
>CAZPYI010000228.1:0-2638 GCA_964590305.1 uncultured Streptococcus sp. | reverse complement strand
TGACTAAAGCAGATGAGTTCATCAACGAAGCTGATATTTCGATTCTTGATGAAATGGAACAAAGCGGAGCGATTTACAAGAGTAATGGTACTCAAAAAGACCCGCTGACCATTCTAAAAGAAAATGGTGTTAACTACGTTCGTTTACGACTCTGGGTTGACCCCTATGATGCAAATGGCAATGCTTACGGCGCAGGAACCAATGACTTAAACAGAACACTCAAATTAGCCAAACGTGCTAAAGATAAAGGTTTAAAAGTCTTACTCGATTTTCATTACAGTGATTTCTGGGTTGACCCTGGAAAACAAAATCTTCCCAAAGCTTGGTAGAATCAATCCTTTGAACAATTAAATTCAACAGTGTATTCTTACACGGCTGATGTCCTTAATCAGATGAAATCACAAGGCATTTACCCTGATATGGTGCAAATCGGAAACGAATTAAACAGCGGTATGCTTTGGCCTTACGGGAAAAGCTGGGGTGGTGATGGTCAAGAATTCACTCGCCTAGCAACTTTCCTAAAATCTGGTGTTCAAGCTGTGAAAGATACACAGACAAGTAATACACCGATCATGCTCCATTTAGCAGACGGTGGTGATAAAGCAGCTTTCCAATGGTGGCTTGATGAAATTACCAATCAATCCGTTGATTTTGATATTGTCGGCATTTCCTATTACCCATATTGGCATGGCACATTAGCAGAACTCTCTGAAAATATGGATAATATCAGCGAACGTTATAACAAAAAAGTTGTTGTGGTTGAAACAGCTTATGCAAATACCCTTGATAATGCTGACCAGAAAACAAATGCCTTTACGGCAACAGAAGAGACTGCTGGTGGTTACAAAGCTAGCCAAGACGGTCAGTATGAATTTTTGACAGACTTGGTTGATAAAATTAAAGACGTCAAAAATAACAACGGTCTCGGTTTTTTCTATTGGGAGCCACTTTGGTATAATGGCAACGTCTCATGGGCAACACAAGCAGGTATGTCATATCTTGGTGTTTCAGACATGACTGGTAATGAATGGGAAAATCAAGCGGTCTTTGATTTCTCAGGAAATGCTCTACGCGCCGTCAAAGCCTTTAATTACGCTAACCTAACAAACGTTGTTGCTAATAACAGTTTTGAATGGGACGGTTATACCGAAAGTCCATCATCTTGAAATATTTGGAAGAATGGTCAAATTTCTGGCATCAAAACAGAGATTTACGATAATACGCGCTATCAACTTAGCTTCTGGTCAGACACAGCTTTTGAAAGTTCCATTTATCAAACGATTAGCAACCTCAGCTCAGGTACTTACAAATTAAGTATTGACGCCATGGGGGACACTAGCCTTGAGACTGCTCAGCTTTATATCAAAAACTATGGCGGCAGTGAGCAAAACATCTCCCTTAAAGACTCTAGCACATGGGAAACGTACACGATTGATAACATCCAAATCACAAACAGACAATGTGAAATCGGCATTTACGTCAATGCCTCTGCTAACAAATGGTTAAACATCGATAACGTCAGACTTGTTAAAGTCGATTAGTTATACATTTCATTTCCCCCAAGAGCTTAGTCTCTTGGGGGATTTTGGGTATTGTAAAAAAACGTTAGGTAAGAGAATCCTAACGCTGTTTGCTTAATTTTTTATGTTTTGCGGTAATTGCTTGGGCTTTGGTTGAAGTATTTTTTGAAGGCTTTGCTGAAGGCGAGGGGATCTGTGAAGCCTACGGCGTTTGCGACTTCTGAGATATGAAAAGTAGTGTTAGTAAGTAAATCAGCACTTTTTTCCATGCGGACTTGGACGATATAATCTTTGATTGAATAGCCAGTTCCTTCTTTGAAAATCTTGTAGAGGTAGCTGCGGTTGAGATTGAGTTTATCAGCAATTTCTCCCACTTTTAAAGAAGTTCCATATTGTGAATGAATTATTTTTTTAGTTTGTCTAATATAATTTTGAACAAGAATACTACCATCAGAAATTGCTTTACTGGGAGATTCTTCTATTAGGTAAGCAAGTAGTTTGTAAAGTTCAGCAATCAGTTGGAGTTCAGTCACGTCATCAAGTTTTTGATCGCGAAATTGAGTTAATTTGACGATTTGATCAAGAACCTTGGATTTAAGTGTCGAGTGGCAGAAGTATTGCTCTAGTAGTTGAGTTTTACTTAAAATACTTTCGGCCTTTGAGCCGCTAAATCCGATCCAGAGGTATGTCCAAGGATGTTTTTTATCGGCTTGATAAAAGGTCACTTTTCCTTTGGGAAGGATAAACATATCACCAACACCAAGTTCAATGGTTTTGCCATCAATAGTAAATTTTCCTTTACCATCAACAATAAAATGCAGAACAAAATTATCACGAATAGTTGGACCAAAAGAGTAGTTTTTATCACAAATTTCAGCTCCGTAGTGGTCAACATTTAGATCAAAATTATTGGTATCAAATTCGTTATAGGTATTTAGAACGTTCAAACTATCATCTCCTCTATAAGCAACATTTTACCATATTTGTCCAACATCCTACCATTCAATAAAGAGTAAGTTAATGGTAAAATTTTAGTAAAAATAGAGGAGGGAAACTTGTGGGAATTAGAATTAAAGGAAATCTTTTCTATATTCAAAGTAAAGAGATGTCAATGATTA
>CAZPYI010000227.1:0-2641 GCA_964590305.1 uncultured Streptococcus sp. | reverse complement strand
ATCATTGAGAAGGTGATTATGTTATAGCAAAGATAAGTAAAAAAGTAACATAAAGGCTAATTATGGTATAATAACATATGTATAAACTAAAATTTGAACAGTTAAATCAAAAAGACTTGATTAAGGAGATTGATATGGTACAATCCATGAGTACAGTACAGCACACTATGTAATCAGTAGTGTTTTTTGTCAGCCTCTAAAACAGGCTTTTTCGCATTTTAGCGAAAAAGCCTGTTTGTGTGAAAACGGAAGTGAGGTAGACTATGCTTAAAGATAATCGAAATTATAATGCACAGGTTACCTCAAATACTGCTTTTCTAAAAACGCTAAGAGATAAATTACCAGAATTTTTTACAGAACTCGACTTTCTCCTCACCCTTCATCAGCGTGAGCCGTGGGCTGATAAATAAAACCATAGGAGGAAATTCTCATGTTTGATGAAAATAACCAAAATGAACTTTTCCATGTTTATTACAAACAATGGATTTCAGTATACAAGGAAGGAGCGATCCGCAAAGTAACCATGAGCAAGTATCTGATGACCCATCAGTGGCTCGTGAAGCTCATTCCCAATTTGAAAGTGGGTGAATTGACTCGCATTACCTATCAGCAACTTTTGAACGACTACGCTCAGGAGCATGAACGCCAAACCACGATGGATTTCCATCATCAGCTCAAAGGAGCGATTCTTGATGCAGTTGATGAGGGACTTATCGGGCGAGATCCAACCCGTAAAGCGATCATCAAAGGGAAAACACCTCGTGTGAAAAAAACAAAATACCTCAACCAATTTGAACTGCACACGATGCTCACCAATCTAAACCTCTCGCAAGAAATCAACTGGGATTGGTTTATCCTGCTTGTGGCAAAAACGGGTATGCGTTTCTCTGAAGCATTGGCTGTAACACCTAAGGATTTTGACTTTCCACACCAAATGTTGTCCATCAATAAAACTTGGGACTATAAATTAGATGGTGGCTTCTCACCAACCAAAAATCATTCCTCAGTACGCAAGATTCAGCTCGACTGGCAGACCGTTATCCAATTCTCTGAATTAGTCAAAGGACTGCCAGAAAACGAGCCCATCTTTGTACGTACCAAAGGAAAAATTTATAACTCAACCGTTAACGGCGTATTAGAGCGTGCTTGCAAAAGAGCAAACATTCCTGTCATCACCATCCATGGTCTACGCCACACTCATGCATCGCTCTTATTGTTTGTCGGCGTTTCAATCGCAAGTGTGGCACGAAGACTGGGACACGCTAGCATGACAACAACCCAAAAGACCTATTTGCACATCATTCAAGAGCTTGAAAACCAAGATGTTGACTTGATAATGCGTTCACTTTCAGGCTTAAGCTAACGACAACATCAGCCCACGGCTCACGCTGATGAAGAGTGATGAGATGGTCTATTTCAGTAAAATATCTTCCTATTTCATTTTGTTCTTCAAATGTTGGAAAAGGAATTTCTAATTTTTTAATTATTTGAGCAGATAGATTTCCTTGTCCTCCTTGAAGATATTTATCAATAATACTTTCCTTTTCTTTCCTAAACCATTCAACTAAGAAGTTAGCATTATATCCATCATTAGGAGTAATTGCTAATATCGCTTGGTTTATAGCACCATCAATATTCGAGCGACTAACTTCACCACTTGTAGCTCCATATAACGCATATAAAATATCTCCCTTAGACACCATTTTCGCTGATGAATTCTCTAACCCTTTCTCGGTAATAAAAAGTTCAGTATGACTTTCGTAAATTTCACCTGACCGAATAAAAGGAATAGTACCATTGTAGTATTCTGAATTGCCAGCTTGGGGAGTCCCTCCAGAGTAAGATGTTGTAACATCATCAACCTTACGCTGTTCCCAAGCGTTGGTGCTAAACGATGAAACGAAGTGACCACAATACTATTTTAACGGCTGTACAATAAATTCATGTAAAAGCAAGCGAAGGAGACGCTATGTCAAAACAATATTCACCCAAGGACTATGTTAAAAAGCAATGCAGCGGACAGCTCCTTATCGCTGTTGCTGATTTACCAAAAATCGCTGAAGTAACTAAATCATATCAATAGAAAAAATGGATGACCGAAAATTGAAGTGGTCATCCATTTTTTCTATTGATATGGTGTAACAGTATTTGGTAAATTACCGAAAAGTGCTATAAAACTCCTTAAATTTACAGGAGGTACTACGACACCTGATTTTATCTATATTTTAGAAAAAGGTGATACTTCGTCAATTTATCTTTTGGTGGAAGGTAAGTCAGAAGATAAGCGTGAAAGTGATCGTCTGGTTATTCAAGGTCAAGAAAAATTCTTTGAGCAGCTGGATAAATTTAAGATTGAATATCAATTAGCTATTGATGCACAAGATGTTTATCAAAAGATTGATGATCTCCTAAATGCAAAAACAGAATAGTTGTACCTTAAAAGTACATCAACAAAAGACGATTTCCGTTTGGAAGTCGTCTTGTTTTTAGTATGTCTGTATATAAACTTTACAAGCCCAATAAGCGTTTAACGTGTTCTGGGCTTTCGTTTGGTCCGTAGTTGTTTGGAAAACGGTCGAGTGACTGGATTTGCTTGATGTCATCTGGTGTGAGTTCAAAATCAAAAATATCAAAGTTTTCT
>CAZPYI010000226.1:0-2648 GCA_964590305.1 uncultured Streptococcus sp. | reverse complement strand
AATGCGACTCCACAACAAGTCGCAGTCATTGAAAATTGGATTAATAACTATCCAAAGAAAATTCTAGATTACAAATCTCCTAAAGAGTTTTTACAAACTGGCTAACTTGGACTTGAAATTTAGCAAATACTTGACATTATTTTTCTAAGTGGTAGTCTAGAAATAGAAAAATTCATCAAAAATATTTGATATGAGGTGGAAGTTATTACGGATTTTACAAAAGATGCTCAAATTTTTAAAGCATTAGCTGATGAGAAGCGCTTGTTAATTCTAGATTATTTAAAGAATGGTGAAAAGTGTGCTTGTGTTTTGACTGATGAATTGGGGATTGCACAGTCTGCTTTATCGTATCATATGAAAATTTTATGCCTGTCAGGTATAGTCTCTAGTCGTCAAGAGGGGAAGTGGAAACATTATAGCCTCAGTGATTCTGGGCGAAGTTTTGCTCTTGATCGATTTAAAGAACTGACTGCTTTAGGGGAGGATTCCTTAGCAAGTTGTCATTGTCATCAAAAGTCATCTTAGTATGACTTTTAGATTTCTAAAATACATCAAAAAAAGTTAATGTATAGAAAGGGACATTATGTGGTTATTTATCCAAGAACAAATTTTAGGAATGAAATGGTTAAATGAAATAATTGGCCGGTTATTGTCAATTGTCGGTGTAAATTTAACATCACGACTAGGAGGAAGTCTACAATTTTTCTTTTATGATGTAATTAAAATAACAATTTTATTATGTATCTTAATTTTTTCTATCTCGTATATCCAAAGTTATTTTCCTCCTGAACGAAGTAGAAAAATTTTAAGTCACTATGATGGTATTGTTGCAAATATTATTTCTGCCCTATTAGGGACAGTAACACCATTTTGTTCATGCTCTTCAATTCCCTTATTCATGGGATTTACAAGTGCTGGACTACCAGTTGGTGTCACATTTTCATTCTTGATTTCTTCCCCAATGGTAGATCTGGGTAGCTTAGTTCTCTTGATGAGTATTTTTGGCAGTAAAATAGCTATTATCTATGTTGTTCTTGGTTTAGTTATTGCAGTTATTGGGGGAAGTATCATTGAAAAACTAGGAATGGAAGATTATGTTGAAGATTTTGTTAAAAATGCTCATATGCAGATCGTCGAAAATGAAAAGCTAACTTATAAAGATAGGCTAGATTTTGCCAAAGAACAAGTGGCTGATACTGTTAAAAAAGTATTTCCATATATTATAGTTGGTGTTGGTATTGGTGCAGTTATACATAACTGGATACCGGGGAATTGGGTATCTGGTACCTTGGGAAGTAACAATCCTTTAGGTGTTATTTTAGCAACTTTAATTGGGATTCCTATGTACGCAGATATTTTTGGTTCGATTCCAGTAGCAGAAGCATTATTAAGTAAAGGGGCACAACTTGGAACAGTTTTATCGTTTATGATGGCGGTTACAACACTTAGCCTTCCGTCAATTATTATGCTAAAGAGAGCGGTTAAACCTCGTCTACTCATTGCGTTTATTATCATTTGCACAGTTGGTATTATTTTAGTTGGGTATCTATTTAATATATTACAAAATTTTATTTTTTAGGAGGATATAATTATGTCACAAGATTTATCAAATCAAATTATTTTTAAGATTCTGGGTTCTGGATGTAAGAAATGTAACTTGTTAGAAGAACATGTTCGACAAGCTTGTAAAGATGAAGGACTGGATGTAATAATCGAACATGAAAAGGATTTTTCTAAGATAGCAGAGTATGGTGTTATGTCTACTCCTGCTTTGGTATTAAATGAAAAAGTTGTTTCGACAGGAAAGGTTTTGACAGTTGATGATGTTAAAAAATTGTTCATGACACCATTAAATGATTAGTCATTTTTAGATATAAAAATTGTATAAATTTTATTAAAAGGAAGGATAGATACTAGTGATAATAAATTACTGGTATAAACGTGAGATATATGGAACAAGTTACAATTTATCACAATCCCAATTGTGGAACTTCTAGAAATGCTCTAGCTATCATTAGAGCGGTTGGAATTGAACCTACTATTATTGAGTATCTAAAAACACCACCGACAGAGCAGAAATTGAGGCAACTTTTATTACAAATGAACATGAGTGCCAGAGAATTATTACGAACAAATGTTCCTGAATTTGAAGAATATGATTTACAAAAAGATAAAACAGAACAAGATATTATAAATGCAATGATGGTAGAACCTATCTTGATAAATAGGCCAATCGTGGTAACTGATAAAGGAACTTTATTATGTAGACCATCAGAAAAAGTCTTAAATATTTTACCTAAGTCGCTTGATAAAGACTTTATTAAAGAAGATGGCGAGATAATTAGTAGTAGTTCTAGATAAATGATAAGAAAAAGAAACTTTTGCCATCTTGAAAGTGTGTAAAATATATCAGAATTACAATATTTGATATTTTGCTTTAGCTTCAATCAGACAAAAATCAGATAAAATTGCATTCTAAACAAATAAAAAGCCTAGAAATATTAGTTTCATAGGCTTTTAGTTTACTCAATTATTTAACTTCAGTAAAGATTACGTGTTTACGCAATTTTGGTGAGTATTTTTTCAATTGAAGACGGTCTGGAGTGTTACGTTTGTTTTTTGAAGTAAGGTACAAGCGTTCACCAGAT
>CAZPYI010000225.1:0-2651 GCA_964590305.1 uncultured Streptococcus sp. | reverse complement strand
TACCAATACCCTACAATTCATCGAGGACTATCGTAAAAAAGGTTATTTACCAGAAGCTGTTTTCAACTTTATTGCTTTGCTAGGCTGGAATCCTGGTGGTGAAGAAGAAATCTTCTCTCAAACCCAATTAATTGACTTATTTGATGAAAATCGTTTGTCTAAATCGCCTGCGGCATTTGACCAAAAGAAATTAGATTGGTTGGACAATGACTATATCAAACATGCTGATTTGGATAAGATTTTCGACATGGCGAAACCCTTCTTAGCAACTGCTGGTCGTTTGGATGACAAGTCTAAACATTTAGTTGAGCTTTATCAACCCCAATTAAAATCAATAGATGAAATCGTGCCGTTAACGGATCTCTTTTATGCTGAGTTTCCATCACTTTCCGATGCTGCAAAAGAAGTATTAGCAACAGAGACTGCACCTATTGTCATCAAAGCCTTTAAAGAAAAACTTGAAGGCTTGGCGGATGCGGATTATGTTAAAGACAATATCTTCCCACTGATTAAAGAAGTGCAAAAGGAAACAGGTATCAAAGGGAAAAATCTTTTCATGCCGATTCGAATCGCTGTTTCTGGCGAAATGCACGGTCCTGAGCTGCCAGATACAATTTATCTTCTAGGCAAGGCAAAAGCTGTTAATCATTTGGCGCAGTTTGTGAAATAATACTCATTCATGTTTGATTAGTATACTAGTATTTTATTAGCTATTAATTAAATTGACGAAAAAATCCCGATGGTGCGCTATGAGCACCATCAGGATTTTTTGTATTGAGTGAGCATACTATTTTGATTTTGAAGTGGGTATTGTTAGATGATTGAGGTTTATTTATATAAAAATATAGAAAATTGTGTATAATAATAAAGAACGAATGTATTTAAAGGGGAGCTATGAAAATTATCATTTATGAAGATAATCTTGAATATTTGAGTAAATTGAAAAAGTATCTATGTTTAATTGATGGCGTAACAGATGGCGCGATAACAAGCTTTGTTTCAAAAAGTAAGCTACTAAAAGCAGTACGCACTTGTCAGGAGATGACGCTCTATATTTTAAAAATAAACAATGAAAAAGATTTAAAGACAGCAGAAAAAATTCGGCAATTAGATAAATGGAGCACGATTGTTTTGTTTACCACTCTTTTAGAAACGCCTGTTCTTGCGCTAAATTATAATATTGAAGGTCTATGTTACTTATCAAAGGCTAGAGGGGGGGACAGGTATAAGGAGGTCTTAACACGAGCTGTTCACTATACTTTTGAGCTTAATGAGGAGATGCTTTTTGTTGGCGGACAAGAGATTTTAACGGAAGATATTCTCTATTTTGAAACCAATCAAAAACAATATAAAAATGTTAAAGTCATTCTAACTCATATGGAACTAGATATTCGTCAAAAATTTGAAGAAATTATAAAGTTAAGTCAGCAGTTCATTAGGACACATCAATCTTATATTGTCAATATTAATAAGGTCAAGTATGTTGACTGGCAAAAAAATGAGATTCATCTGGTGAGTGGTCATAAGGTCTATCTCTCAAGAAGTCAAAAAAGGCAATTTAGACTATTGTTAAATAACAAAAAAATCTGAAAGTAAAACCTTACTTTCAGATTTTTTATTTTATATTAAGTGATAAGACAACCGAAAAATGAGGTGGAATTCATTAAAGTGGTTAATTTTAAAAATGAAACTAACTGATTAGCATGAAAATCATTTAAAATCATACCAATTAGCAAGTTTATATTGAATCGAATAAAATAACACGTATACTATAATTGTGTTTAAATTAGAAGTTAAGGAGGTATTTGTGTTAAGAATATTTAGAAAAAAATACCCAGTCGTCAGGCAACATGACGAATCAGACTGTGCAGCGGCGGCTCTGGCAACGATTTGTAAGTTCTACAAAAAAGAGCTGACCATTATGAAAGTCCGTGAAATCATCGGAACAGATGCCTACGGAACAAGTGTTCAAGGTATTGTATCAGGTGCTGAAAAGTTAGGCTTTGAAGCCAAAGCTATTAAAATTCCGATTGACGAAATTGACAGCGCTTACACCTTGCCGGCCATCGCCCATGTCACGACAGAAACAGGGCTTAATCATTTTGTCGTCATTAACAAAATCAAAAACGGTAAATTTTGGCTTTCTGACCCTGCCAAAGGGGCTGTTGAACAAACAAAAGAGGAGCTAACGAAACGTTTTACAGGTGTACTTGTTATTTTACTCCCCAAAAGTGAATTTGAAACCAACTATCTGGCTAAAACAACCATGTGGCAACTCTTTAAAATGGTTATGCTACCCCATAAGAAAATGCTTGCCACAGTCATTCTCTGTTCCTTTGCCCTGACTGTTCTGGGTATTCTATCCAGTCTCTTTTCAAAAGTCGTCTTTGACGAAATCATTCCCTATCAACTTAAAAAGACCCTATATGTTTATCTGATTGTCTTTGCCTTTGTCGGACTCATTCAAGTTTTTCTCAGCTATTTCAGAACACATGTCCTCTTGTTTCTCTCCAGAAAGATTGATATACCAGTTCTTCTGGGTTACTATAACCATGTCTTGCGCTTGCCTTATCAGTTCTTTGCGACAAGACGGGTTGGGGATATTTTAACACGTTTCCAAGATGCGATGACGATAAAGGACATCTTTTCGC
>CAZPYI010000224.1:0-2659 GCA_964590305.1 uncultured Streptococcus sp. | reverse complement strand
AAATACATTGAGACTTATTACAATACAAAAAGGATGCATTCAGCTCTTGACTACAAGTCTCCAAAAGACTTTGAAAAATATCATTATTAAATTCTCTTAACTCCGTGTCTAGTTTTTAGTTGACTTTCCAAGGTCTTTTCTTATGCCAAAGTATTCATTCGATTTCAAACTCCAAGTTGTGCAAGATTATTACTCAGGAATTGGAAGGAAGAGGTTCTTAGCTAAAAAGTATGGCATCACACTCAGGCAAGTGGCAGTTTGGAAGAACAGTTATAAAGAGTTTGGAACTTTAGGACTTCAACTAATTCATAGCCTAAAGCACGCTTCAATAAAGCATTCTCAACTTGACAGTTAATAATTTCTTTGCCCCTGTTTAGGGGGGCGAAAGTACCGGAAATTGTTTAATCCAATCTCTGAAAGTTGAATATGTAGCACCAATAGTTTCTGCAAGCCTATACAAAAAAGCCCTGATTTTTATCAAGACTTTCAATTTTCTATTTTACAACCATAACATTACATGGTGCATGATTGACAACATATTGAGTGGTAGAGCCTACAAAAAATTTATCTATCACACCAGTACCAGTCGACCCTATTACAATAAGATCAATCTTATTTTCTTTCGCATATTGAACAATTTGTCTCTTTGCATTGTTGTCATAAAGATTTATTTCTTCATATTCGACTTGTTCATCTACTATTTCTGATACCCTTTTAAGAATATCTATAGCCATTTTATCCAATGAATCAGTCTCAATTACAGACATCTCAAAGGCCTCATAGAATCTGCTGGTCTCTTTAACAGTCAAAACTTGAAGTTTCGCTTTATTTCTTTTCGCGATCTCAACCGCTTCAGAAACTGCGTTATAGGCTTGTTCTGATCCATCTACTGCAACAAGGATGTTCTTGTATTCCTTTTTCATATTGGTACCTCACTTTCTAACTCCATTATAAAACTAAATAAGTCAAAAAAAAACCAATAATGTAAAAGCAACACCTACAACAATACACCACATACCAAATACTTGTAAAGTTTCTTCTTTTTTTCCTCTTCTATCGCAGCTGTATGCTCAGATAAATAGAAACCTTGCCATTTCATCATGCCACGGTCTCGATACTCCCTAACTTCTTCATATTGACTATAAGACCTATCTACTTCTGTCATGTTAAACCATCCAATCCGCCTGCGTTGTGTCCGCCAACTAATTTACTTCTCGCAATTGCTCGTGAACCACTTGATAAGACATTAGCTTTCTGTATCGACAAAAAACCAAATGTATCTCTGATTTCATCAATGGTATCTTGTATAATATCTTTATTTCTGGTTAACTCATCATCATCAAATAATGAGATAGCTTCAAAGTTATCATCGCATAGATGACCGTACCCTATTCCTATACGTCTAACACAACCCTCAGTATATTTTTCTTGAAAAAGTTTTAAAACTACTTTATTTAACTTTTGCGTTGAATTAGTTGGATCGATACTAGATTGTACATGAATTGATTTCTGTGTTTCAGAAAATGAAAAGCCAACATATAAAGAGACTAAACTTGTTTTTTTCTTAGCTTTGCGAAGTCTAATCGCAACCTGTTCGTTTAATTCTGAGATGACCAGTTCGATTTCTTTTTTTACAACATAATCGCGTGGCAACGTTTGTGAATTACTGATGGATCTAGATTTAGGATTGTATTTATCATAAATACTAGATTCGTCTATTCCATTAGCATGAAAGTAAAGTTGCACACCCAGCACACCAAACTCCTTCTTGAGTTTACCTGGATGTATGTGGGCTAAGTCATAAACTGAGTAAACTCCAATCTTATTCAGCCGTTTTTCTGTGCGGTTATTAATCCCCCAAAAATCAGTCAACTTTGGTATTTTCCAAACTGTAGTAGGTATATTGTCATACGTCCATAATGCTCGCATGTTTTCAGTATGTTTTGCATCATTATCAAGCGCTAATTTTGCAAGCAATGGATTTCCCACACTCATGCCAACTGTTGAATAAATACCAGTTTGTTTAAGAATAGCCCTCTGGATATCTCTACTAACTAAATCTAGTTTTTGCGGGATTGACAAACTTTTATCTGGATAAAAATAGTTCAGAGAACTTGTTAAGTCAACAAAACCTTCATCAATGGAATACCAACAAATCTCGTCATCAGCGACAAAGTTTTTAATAATGCGTTGAATTTCCATATTTTTTTTGATGTACTCTGACATTCTTGGCGGTGTTATAATCGTACGTTTTGCCCAGGATTCAATAAATGCTACGTCTGACTTTTTGGGTTCTGGTGCTCGATTAAGCCAATCACGTTCTACAGTCCTGTAGTATCTTTGATAATTGAATTTTCTACTAGAGGTAATAAATGGTAAGTCCCTGCTGCGACTGACGTTTGATTTACCAAAGACCTTTTTGAATGTTGGGGAACTGGTCAAAATAAGACCTGATGCATTGTCAGCATTACTCATAACACATAGGGATGCCTCTAAGGGGTTTAGGCCTAGTTCAACACACTCAACGCTTGCATAGAATGACTTCATATCAATGAAAGCAATAGCACGGTGCTGCTCTTTGGAATAATCGAAATCAGTTTCAGCCATGATGTACCTCCAAAACGATAGTGTTAGTTTATTAAGCTAACACTATCATAGT
>CAZPYI010000223.1:0-2695 GCA_964590305.1 uncultured Streptococcus sp. | reverse complement strand
GTTTCAATAACCAAAATAAATCAAACAAAATATCAAAAAAACTGATAAATGAGAAAATATAAAAACCACAAAGACTGAAGTGTACCCCAAGAGCATGACATAAAATAAAAAACATTTGGACTGATTACAGTCGAATTCTGTCAGTGTTGTAAAATTGAATCCATTCTATCACACCTTGAATATAATCTTCAAGTGTGGCATAATGATTATTATAAAGTGTTTCCTTCTTGAGAATCGCATGCCAGCTCTCTTGAGGAGAATTATCAATGGGTGTGCCCTTACGGCTCATTGAAATGCGTATGCCTTTGGTTTGGCATACGTTTTTGTATGCCCAAGAAGTATATTGAAAGCCTTGGTCTGAATGTAAAATCAACCCTTCAAGCGACTCTTCTGTCTTGATTGCCTCTTTAAGTGTGTCAAGAACCAGTTGATTATCATTTCTGTAGCTGATTTTGTAAGAAACAATATTTCCCGTTGCCAGGTCACGAATGCTTGACAAATAGGCTTTCCTGCCTTTCAAAATTAAATAAGTAATATCTGTTGTCCAAATCTGCTTTGGTGCTTCTGGGTGAAAATGACGTTTGACAAGGTCATGCTTCACGTTCTCCTCAACACGCCGATAGCTGCGCCATGTTTTTTTCTTGAGATAGTGGGGATGAAGATGGTATTTTGCCATCAAACGTTGAATCTTTTTATGATTCATGCGGATTCCTTCTTGTTTTAAGCCTTCCTCAATGCGACGAATGCCGTAAGTTCTGCGAGAAGCTTCAAAGACAGAGTGAATCTGAGTGAAGGCTTCAAGGTCTTTATCGGTTTTCTTTCCTGCCTGATAGTAACTTTGACGCGAGATTCCCAACACTGCGCACAAAACAGTGACGGGTGTGTGCGCTTTTTCTTGGTCAATAAATCTTACTTTATCACGCATTGTTCCTTGAGGAAGGCTTGGAATTTTTTTAGGATTTCATAACGTTCTTTATAATTAATTTTTCCCTTGGGACGCCCGCGTTTGTGGGAAGCAGCGGGATGATAAGACTTGTATTCCCACGTCTTTATTGTATTTTCTGGCACCCCATATTCTTTTGATAAGACAGACGCAGGAATTCCTGAACGATATTTTTCAAGCATCCTTTGCTTAAACGCTTCTGTGTACTGTTGAAACTTTTGACCTTTCTTTGCCATGCAAAAAGCACCTCCATAAATAATTATGACAGATGCTTTTTATTTTGTGTCAACTGAACGGGGTACGGTTCAAAGACATTGTGGTTTTCTTAACGTTTTTTTATTTTAAAAGTAAAGCTTTTAAAATAGTTTTGGAAATTGGGGAGTCAATCTCTTGAATTTTAGACTGCAATTTTTCAATTATTATTTCAGTAGTAGGTTCATTATCTTTTGACTCATCATCATAAATCAGAAGTCCTTGTATTTGATTTAATGTTATTTGGTTTATTTCAAAAAGCTGGTTATATGAAATAATTGTATCACTAAAGGTTGCACCTTTTAAATTGGCATATGTCAGGTCAGTATTAGTTAAATCAGCATTTATTAAATTACAGTTAGTCATTGAAAAATTATAAGCATAATCACCAATTA
Source organism: uncultured Streptococcus sp. (assembly GCA_964590305.1). Lineage (GTDB taxonomy): Bacteria > Bacillota > Bacilli > Lactobacillales > Streptococcaceae > Streptococcus. The sequence goes on along the minus strand of CAZPYI010000223.1, from coordinate 1,105 downwards.
GACTATACAGGTGACTTTCGATATCAATTCTCATTTCCCTAAGTGAAGAATTATACAATATAGCATTTGAAAAACTTGAATTACTTATTAATGCATGATTTAATTCAGCATCTCTCAAATTGGCACGGCTTAAATCAGCAAAACTCAAGTCAGCATGATTCAATTTAGCGCCTGTCAACTCAACAGAACTCAAATCAGCCATTATTAAAATAGCGCCATTCAATTTAGCATAACTCAAATCAGCGCCATTCAATTTAGCATAACTCAAATCAGCTCCATTCAAATCTGCACCACTAAAATTAAGATTATCAAATGAATATCCTTCCCAGTTAAACTTAAAATGTTTATACATGACTGAGGTCTTTGCAACTTTTATGAATAGTTGTTCAATAAGAAGATTAAACTGATGGTTATCTGTTATCTCTGTTCTCTTTGAAAAAAGTATTGATGAAATTTGAGAAAATCGTATCAAATGTTCTTCTGAATTACTAGGATGCTCTTTTGTTAAAACCAGCCAATCATCGACTAGAGCATTTAACGCATATGCACCCGCCATAAAAGATTCAGAGTTATAAAATTGAGTTATGGCATCTACATAAACTTTGTTCAGTTCAGCAATCTTATTTTGATAGATTTCAATATCTTTTTTATTAAGTGAAGACAAAGCAATTTCTTGGTCTTTTTCTTTTTTTCTTTCTCTTACAATCCAAAGATAAATAGTAGGAATACCACCAATAATTGCTATATAGGCTGTTAAGTTATTCTCAAAACCCAAGTTCATTGCCCGGCTTAAGCAATAGATACCAACAGCGAGAGAAATTGAAGAAATTATTAATTGTAACAGTACTTTAGATATTAAGATGTCACCATTTTCATTTTCATTGACTATTATTTTACAAGCAGAGAAAATGAGTATAATAAAAATTATAATAGTTAATCCTGCGACAAGTGGCCAAAGCGATATCTGTACATTGTTTATATTCATTAGCATACCTCATATAAAAAATATTTTTTATTAAAATTGAATTGAATAAAAAGGTTCTGTTGCGAAGGCAAATTGCAAGTCCAAGTTAGCCACCCAGATAAACCTGTATCGGCGTGCTGT
>CAZPYI010000222.1:0-2739 GCA_964590305.1 uncultured Streptococcus sp. | reverse complement strand
TGTAAGTACAAGCGTTAGTGATTCTAACTCAGCTTCAACAAGCGATAGCAATAGTACTAGCACAAGTGTAAGTACAAGCGTTAGTGATTCTAACTCAGCTTCAACAAGCGATAGCAATAGTACTAGCACAAGTGTAAGTACAAGCGTTAGTGATTCTAACTCAGCTTCAACAAGCGATAGCAATAGTACTAGCACAAGTTTGAGTACAAGCGTTAGTGATTTTAACTCAACTTCAACAAGCGACAGCAATAGTGACAGCTCAAGTCTAAGTGCTAGCGACTCAGCTTCAACAAGTGCTAGTCTAAGTACAAGCGCAAGTGAACTCTCAGGAGGTCCTGTAAATAACGCTGGTGGGACATATACAGGTGTTTCCACTGGCAAACAGTTACCTGCTACTGGTGAAGCTTCAACTTCTACTAAGGAATTATCGATATTAGGAATACTTACAGTATTATCGGCATTAGTATTGAAGAAAAAGAAGAGGAATTAATCTAAATTTTGGTTCAGTGACTCTCTCCTAATGTGGATTTTATTCAGTAATGAAATGTCATTTCTTTCTTATTAGTAAGTGTATATCAGGAGATTAAAGTTATAAATGTTAACCAGTGTCTCATGGCGCTGGTTGATGTTTTTTACTGGAATAGAGTTTTTAAAAATCCAGTACAATTTTGAACTAAGAAATGTAAGCTAAGGGAGTATCAGATTTCAAGAGTACTGAATTAATCTAGACAAGAATGGATTAAAGAGATTACTCAAAACGAAAGTATAAATTATGATAAATAAGAAGCTAAGAAAATATAGAAAAATTGCAGATGAAATTCAAGGATTATCAGATAAATATAAAAAATTAACTGATGATGAATTAAAACTTAAGACGATATTTTTTAGAAAACAATTAGCAGAAGGTATAAAGCTTGAAAAATTACTACCTGAAGCATATGCAGTTGTAATTGAAGCAGATTATAGAGTTTTAGGAATTAGACCCTATTATGTACAGATACTAGGTGGAGTTGCTCTTTTTTTTGGAAATGTTGCTGAAATGTACACTGGTGAAGGAAAAACCTTGACTGCAACGATGCCGCTTTATTTACGTGGCCTTTCTGGAAAAGGAAATTTTTTGATTACATCAAATTCATATCTGGCATGGCGTGATGCAGACGATGTTGGTCGAGTTTACAAATGGTTAGGTTTGACTTGTTCAGTCGGTGTTGCAAAAGAAAACAGTGAAGATGAGATTGATAAAGCCCTTGTTTATAATTCTGATATCGTCTATACAACTCATAGCGCATTAGGTTTTGACTACCTATTTGATAATTTAATAACAAATTTAGATGAACAGTTTGTTACACGTTTTGATTACGTACTTATTGATGAAATTGATGCAATTTTGTTGGATATGGCACAAGTACCTCTAGTGATTTCTGGTGCACCAAAAGTACAATCAAATTTATTTCAATTGTCAGATGTCTTAATTAAAGGATTGGTGAATGAAATAGACTATGAAATTAGTGAGGACCAAAAAAATGTTTGGTTTTGGAAAGAAGGTATTGACAAAATTGAGAGACAGATTGGGATTCAAGGACTTTTAACAGAGAAATGGAAGGATTTATATCGTCATTTAGTTTTAGCACTTCGTTCAAATCATCTACTATTTAAAGATAGAGATTATATCATTGAAAATGGTGGAATTATGCTTTTAGATGCTGCAAATGGTAGGAAGCTTGAAGGCAATAAACTACAGGCTGGATTTCATCAAGCGTTGGAAGCCAAAGAAGGTCTTAAGGTAACAGAAGAAAGCTGTTCAATGGGATCAATTACATACCAAAATTTGTTCAGAAAATTTAAGATTATTTCAGGAATGACAGGAACAGCTCTGACTGATTCGGAAGAATTTAGAGATACCTATTATATTGACGTTGTTGCAATTCCAACAAATAAGCCAATTTGTCGTGTTGATCATCCAGATAAGATTTTTTTGACCAACCGAGCCAAAATGAAAGCTTCTTTAGAGGTTGTAAAAGAAGCTGTCGCAAAAGAACGTCCAATTTTAATCGGGACAAGCTCAGTTTCAATGTCTAATCTTTATTCACTAATGCTACTTCAAAATCGAGTTCCACATAATGTCTTAAATGCTACAAGTGCTGCAAAAGAGTCCTTGATTGTTTCAGAATCTGGGAAAAAGGGAATTGTGACGGTTGCAACATCAATGGCTGGTAGAGGAGCAGATATCAAGTTAGATGATGAGTCTAGGAATTCTGGGGGGCTTCTAATACTTGGAACAGAACGGATGAGTAGCAGTCGGATTGATAACCAATTGCGAGGTAGAGCTGGTCGACAAGGTGATCCTGGAGATAGCATATTTTTTGTTTCACTTGAGGATAAAGTAGTTCTGGAAAATTCAACGCGTTGGGTATCTAAGGTTAAAACTAAATTTGAAAAATATATCAAGAATCATGATGCTTCAATACTAGATAAGCCACTCATAGGTAGAAAATATAATCGAGTAATTACAAAATCTCAAAAAAACCTAAAAAATAAGGAGGTTGAGGGAAGAAAGCAAGTTTTGGAATATGACGGTATCATTGATCTTCAGCGTGAAAAAATTTATTCTATTAGAAATGAAGTGATGGAAAATGGTCAAGCCTATTTAGATCGTATTATTAATTATTCAACTAAGCATGCCATAGATGTCTTCGTTTCTAATCGTGAAAATTTAACGCAAGAGAAAGTTATTGATTA
>CAZPYI010000221.1:0-2746 GCA_964590305.1 uncultured Streptococcus sp. | reverse complement strand
AAACATATCACGCGCTTCATCAAGATAAAACATACCACTAGACACCAATTTATCGGCTTGTGTAGCAAGTTCTAGCGGATCAGACGGCAACACACCAAATACTTTTATTCGTTGTCCGTCAAAATATTCTCGTTTAGTAAGTATCTTAACCGTGAGTTCATCCTTTAGTTTTTCCATAAGTGGCGTGATACAAAGTTTTTTATATGCTTTTGTGTTTGAGTCCATTTCTGATTTTTCGCCATAAATCAAAGCGGTTGGAACGCCAATCATATTTGCGATATCATCAATTAAAGAAGTTGCCATTTTTGTTAGCTCTTCAAGAGACTGATTCGAAACGCCTTGTTTATTTGTATACTCTTCGTATTCAAACCCTTTCATTTTAGGAACAATAGCAACTGAATTTGTTCTGTAAGAGTTATACACTTTATCTATAAACCCTTGCAGTTTTTCAGTTCTAGTTCTTCCACCTGCGTCTTTGTCATCTTTAAGGGTTCCGGTTGAATCAATTCCAACAGAAGCCCTAATTTGATTATTGCGCATTGCCACTTCTAAAATGCGACCGTAAAGCTCGCCGCTATCATCGAAAAGTCCTTTCGTGAATTTGGATAATTTATCATTGTTATATTCTAAAAAGACAACTTCTGACATCTTGAACGTTCTTTGAAAAGTATAATTTTTTACAGTTACACTAGAAAACGTATCATCAAACACGGCATATTCATTCCTAAAGTACGAATCAGCAATTAGTAATTGATTGTCATCTGTGAAAATAACAAGGACTTCATTTTTAGCCATTAGCTTATAAAAGAACTTTTGCCAAAAGCTAGACGCAGAGTCATTTGAATTAGGTTTTACATTCATAATATAATCCCAATCTTTGTTATCAACCCCAATTTTAACTGTTGACATTGTTCTGCCAACAAAGTTCAGAACAGTATCAACAGCCATTACTTTTAGATATGACCTCATTGATGTGTCCTCAGAAAAATCTAAATCAAGCATCAAATTCCAATCAATCTCAGAACTTTCGGTGACGTCACGCCATAGCCTATCAAATATTCCCATTTTTCACCTCCTTTCTATTCTGGTAAGTAAGTAATTTACTTACCTTTAGAAAACCGTCTACCTGATTTGTTTTCCAACTTCTCAGGAGGTTTTCTTTTCCAACCAAGGTTGGTAATCTCTACTTTTCTTCGATAGCAAACATTTCCAGCGTAAATATTTGCTGTTGTCCGTTCGACGTTTAGATAGTGAGGTTTATACATTGCAACTCCTTTAAAAGTTTAATTCATCAAGCATATCAAACGCTTCATCATAGTCGACTGTCTCAGCAATTAACTCACGTTTATAAAGCGCTGATAAAAAAGCATGAAACCCATCAGTTTTCCGTCTGACAGGTTCTTTTTTTAGAAACGTACGGTTGCCCAAACTGTCCTCTTTCACAAAAGTGTTATTTGTGTACCATCGCATCATAGGGTCATCTCCAAAAATAAAACGCTCATTCGCAAACCCGTCCTCGATAATCGGTGCAACTTTAGCTTGAACACCTCTAGGGTTTCTGAAAAACTCATTAGTGAACTCATTTTCATCAAGCAACGGTCTCAGCAAGTCCATTCGGAAACCATCAGCCGCTACAATCTCTATATTGTAGTCTTTCCTTTTTTCAACTAACCAATTTACTAAATGACGCGGGTCAATAGAAGGTTCATCAAGTATGGTTACAAGACCCTGTTTTTCCCAATCTTTAATAGGAGCTTTAAGTTTAAAAGTATCAAGAAATTGTTTTCTTGCAAAACTATGCTGAAACCATATGTACTTGTCTTCTTCTTTAAACAGCAAGCCAACCGTCGCAAAATCTCGAATACTTGCATAGTCGAAACCAGCGACACATGAATGACCTTTTAAATCTGGCAGTTCCTGATTAGTAGCCATGAGCTTCTCGTGAGTTGTGACATCTTTTTCAGAATCTCCCTCGGTAAAGTTCATCCGCTTCACTACAAATTCTTTGCGCCCAGACGGCTCTTCTTGCAGCTTGTCATATTCTTTTTTAACAGTTGAAAACAAGCGTCTTGAGTAAGATGTATCTTCCTCAAACATTGGATTTGCTTTGGACCACATTTTAGGGTCGTCCATTTCATCAATAGTATCTAACTTGCAAATGAAAGGGAACAGTCTGTCGTTTTTGTTCTCACCAGAGAAAATCTTTTGAGAACGCTCAAGAATTTTGTCATAAAACCCCTCACGCACATGACCGTTAGTTCCATTGTAAAACGTTCTGGGGTTTTGGATTTTACCAAGTCCACTGCGTTGAATATCAACTAGTTCTGACGACTCAAATTGATGTATCTCGTCAAATTCCAAGCACCCATCTCGCGCACTATCCATCGTTTTTGGATTGTTTGTCCGATAACTGAATATAGAATTAGTGGTCCTGTTAGTGATAGCCATTTTAGTCAGATAAAACTGTTTTTCTAGACGATTCATCTGGACCATCTCGTAAACTTCTTTAAAAGATACTTTGCCTTGTTTCTCTGAATTGGCTGTGATAGTCACATCATAATTCCTAACGTTGTAAAGAGGGCTTATAAAAAACGAATCACGGGCAGACATGAACCCATTCTTACCACCGCCACGGGCAATAGAGTTAAGAAATTCATCAAAAAACACCTCGTTATCTTCTTTTTGATAAAGGAAAATAAAGGGTGCCATAAATTTTTGATACATTGCCAATGGAAAGAAGTTTTTT
>CAZPYI010000220.1:0-2754 GCA_964590305.1 uncultured Streptococcus sp. | reverse complement strand
CCCGATAAGTTTGATGATTGTCTAATAGTAATGCTAGCGGTATTAGCTAGAGCAGTATCAAAAGATTGATAATTAGTGCTTTTTTGTATTGGAATACTTGCACGAATTGTTTTACCTAAATCACTTTGCTGAATGACATAATTAGCGTTAGAAATAATTGTGTTGAAATCATCAGTTCCAACATTTGTAGCTTGAGAATTTTGACCTTTAAGCTGGACAGGAATCGGACCTCCAACTATAGCATTCAGTGGTACATACACGCTGAAACTAAAGTTCATTGCTGAAACTCCAGATTTGGATTTGATTCCAGAATCATATATTTGGCTAGAATTAAATAGTATGCCCCAAGCTGTTGTAGTTGAAGTTGATGATAAAGCTCTCGTGTTTTTCAACAGGTTCAAATTGGGATAAGCAGTCGTGAAATCGTCCGTCCCATCTCCACTGTTAGCGTAGGCGATTGAGTTAATATTAGCTGATAGTACCGCTTGAGTAAGGCTAGGTGTCATATATTTAGCGTTGCTAGCCCCCTGCTTAGCCTCATTTTCTGTGGCCAAACCAAAATTTTGAACATTTCCAAGACCCGCTTGAGCTGCAGTAACTTTATGAGGATTATTTGTATCCGCAACATGTGAAGCAAGATTATCATCGCTATTACTAATACCATCCTCCATATGGTTCATACGATTATCTGTTACCACAGCACCATTTTCAATGTTTTCTTCTTCTGATTTTAAAGCATCGTATTTAGACCATACTTGTTTTTCATAACTCACTTAGATACCTCCTTTTGATCTTCAGATTCAGTATCAATTAATACTTTCAATTTTGCATTTTCTAATTCAAGTTGTGCAATTTTCCCAACCAATATATTTATTAATTTCTCTGCATCAATTTCTTTACTCATTTTCACCATCTCCTTTAAATACTCCTTCTGAATGGGCATTTATTAAAAACTCGTTGTTCATTTGTTGTTCTACAAGTCTTTTGTTTTCATAACCCCTTCGTTTAGCTTTAATTTCCCAAGAAAAACGAGACATAGGTTTATCAGACTTGATTAAGAATTTATCAGATTTAAAATCAGATACCCAAAATCTAGCGTTATCATAGGCTTGTAAAAAAACTTCATATGCAATATCTGTGTTAACTGTATCACTAAACAATAGATCAATTTCAACCCAAACCTCACAATTTTCTCTCGTGTAATTACGCCCAATATCGCCCAAATAACTTTCCGCCGTTTCATAAGCGGGGGTAGCTCTGACACCATCACGAGTGACGTGGATTGCATTTTTAGAACCTGTAACTGATAAATTACCCAAAACTCCTAAATCGCCAGTAACTCCAGTATTTCCACTAATACCGATTTTATTATTTCCTAACAGACTATATCCAACGGTTATGGTATTACCCCCACCTTGAATACTAGCACCATTCGCTCCATAAACTTTTATTCCAGAAGAATCTGAAGAAAAAACATCAAGTAAAATTGAACCTAAATATTTTGGGTCACTGCCAAGAAAACCATCAAAAAAACTGACCTGTCCATCACTAATTTTAAACCCTGAACCTGTAGAGTTGAGAGAATGAAGATAACTATTATCCATGTCAAGGCGAATTAAATTATTATTTCCTGTTAAAGAACCTTTTTGAAATTTCACCGATCCAGTGTCAAGATTCATAGATAAATTACTGCCACTGATAGTTCCTGCGGTTAAAGACTTAGCATTCAAGTTAATCACATTCACATTAGCAGCATTCAATGTGCCAGCATTGATCTTGGATGCACTCAAATTTCCGATCATTGCATCTTTAATGATCGCATCATCAATCCTAGTTTGTTCCGTTAACCAAATCTTGGCACCTGTAATTTTCAACCACTCTTTTCCATTAGTCTCCTTTGACAAGTTGATTGTCTTAACAATTTCATCAGATGGTGTAGCATTTTCTATCTTATTAGCAATGTCATCAGGCAATTTCGTAGATGTTTGTAACACCCAATCATATTTGTCGTCTGAAATTTTAGAGTAAATCCAAATTTCATCATCTGGTCCACTTTTTTTAAACCAAATATCTCCAACTTTAGGATATGGCGGTGGTATCAATCCATCATAAACAGAGTTATTCCCTGCAGCATCAATTCTTGAACTGAACTCTTTTAGAGTTTGTTCTAAAGGTTTAGCGTAAGCAGATACCGTTTGAGCGGATGAATTGGTATTAGCAGAACTGGTAGCTGTAAGACCGCCTTTAAAAGATAAAGTATAGTTTAAATTTGGTGTTTTAAACTCAGTCCCATCTCTGTCGGTTAGGGTTATCCAGTCACCAGTTTCTAGAGCTGGGTTACCGCGCCATTTCAGAGAAAAGGGATAAAAATTGATACTTTTTATTTTCTGGTAAATCGTATCAAGTAGATCTTGCGTCATCACTTTGTTTTCTAAAACAATTTGCGGACCAGTGTTGCTACCTGACCTTAAAGTGATTTGTTCTGTACCGCTTTCCCTTTGGACAGAAATAGTGCACGAAATGCCGCCAATTTGATACATTAGTTCATTTTTGACTAATCCTCTTTGAAAATATTCTGCTGGTGAAATGCTAAATTTAGGATCAACTAGCTGCATTACTTCAAGTTGATTAAGTCTATTAAATCTAACGTAACCAGTTTGAAATTGTGCGATTAACCCCATTGCCTGACGATAAGTGTAACCAATAGGTTTGGCAATCATAGAGTTGCTAATCATAGAAAAATTAGTCTCATTA
>CAZPYI010000219.1:0-2863 GCA_964590305.1 uncultured Streptococcus sp. | reverse complement strand
TAGACTATCTGTTTTACAAAATCAGATAAAACACGCTGAATCAGATGATTTAGTTGAACTTTATTTGCAAACTTACGTTAATACAAATGATGGGAATTTCCGCCGTCAATTAGCAGTAGCACTCTCAGATACGAAATCTAATAAAACTGTAAAACGTATTCTTTCAGAATTAAAAAATAAGGATATTATCAAACCACAAGATCTGGCGATGAGCTGGTATCTGTCCTTCTTAGGTAAGTCATTTTCACAAGATTTCTTTTGGACTTGGGCCCGTGATAATTGGGAGTGGATTAAATCAACTTTAGGTGGAGATATGAGCTTTGATAAATTTGTTATTTATCCAGCAAGTCTATTTAAAACAGTTGACCGCCTCCAAGAATATAAAGATTTCTTTGAGCCTCAATTAGATGATATGGCTATTAACCGTAATATTTCAATGGGAATTAAAGAAATATCTGCTCGAGTAGCTCTTATTGAGAGAGAAAAAGCGGCTGTTGAAGCAGCTATTCGAATGAATAAATAAACTAAAGCGTTTGAGAATACGATCTCAAACGCTTTTTTGATAGTCATTGGAATAATTTTTAGAAATTATTAAGGCTTTTTTGATAGAGTGGCTTTAATTTAAACAATATTTTAAGGCTTGTATGTTTAGTTTCTCCTATTAGATATTTTATAATCTATAATATTAAGAGAATAATATTCATAAAGAAGTCCCTATTACTTATATATAGTTTTATATACTTTGAAAATATAAGTAAACTATAGGTCAAAAAAACAAGTCATGTTATAATATAGGTAAGTAGATATAAGGAGTATGCATATGATTAAGATATTATTAGTAGAGGATGATTTGAGCCTCTCCAATTCAGTTTTTGACTTTTTAGATGACTTTGCAGATGTTATGCAAGTTTTTGATGGAGAAGAAGGTCTGTATGAGGCTGAAAGTAGTGTCTATGACCTCATTTTACTGGATTTGATGTTACCTGAAAAGAATGGTTTTCAAGTTCTTAAAGAGCTTCGCGAAAAAGGAGTAACTACTCCAGTCCTCATTATGACAGCTAAGGAAAGCCTAGATGATAAAGGGCATGGTTTTGAACTTGGTGCTGATGATTACTTGACTAAGCCTTTCTACCTTGAAGAATTAAAAATGCGTATTCAAGCATTGTTGAAACGTTCTGGAAAATTTAATGATAATAACTTAACTTATGGTGATTTAACTGTTGATACGTCAACTAACACGACACTTGTTGATGGGAAGAACATTGAACTTCTGGGAAAAGAATTCGATTTGCTTGTTTATTTTCTACAAAATCAAAATGTTATCCTACCAAAATCACAGATTTTTGATCGTATATGGGGATTTGATAGCGATACTACGATTTCAGTTGTGGAGGTTTATGTCTCCAAAATAAGAAAGAAATTAAAAGGTAGCCATTTTGTAGAAAATTTACAAACCTTACGCAGTGTGGGGTATATTTTAAAAGATGTTGAATAAAGTAAAAAAGAAACTTAGTTCTGGAATCTTCTCCCATTTTTTTCACTTTTTTGCAATGTTTACAGGTATTTTTCTTGTAATGACTATCATTATTTTACAAATAATGAAATATGGACTTTATTCATCTGTTGATACTAGTTTGAAGAGTGCTGTTGATAGTTCGGACACCTATATCCTCATGACGCTTTCTCGGGCTGTTTCTATCCAAACAAATGTTTCTGAGCTCTTATTTAGTTTTGATTCGGGAAAAATAAAGCCAGCAAGCAAAGCCAGCAATGTTGATGTTCTTCTCTATGATGAAAATGGTGATCTTTTAAATACTGTTGACTCCTTCTCACAATTTGGAAATGTAGAGTTAACCACGAAAAACATTAATGAAATTGTTGAAAGTCAAATTCAGACAAGTTTTGGTCCTGTAGAAAAATATCACAGTATTACTATAAAAGTAAATAATAGTAATTATCCTGAGGTAAGATATGCAACATTTCTAGTTAGTGTTCACCAACTCGATGAAGCAAATGAACGCTATGTCTCAATTACTATAACAGTTATGGTCGTTTTCTGGCTTATCTCAATTCTTGCTAGTGTCTATTTAGCAAATTGGAGCCGTAAACCAATAATAGAAAGCTATGAAAAGCAGAAGTCTTTTGTTGAGAACGCTAGTCATGAACTAAGGACACCCTTGACTGTCCTACAAAATCGTTTAGAAAGTCTGTTTAGAAAACCTGATTCAACTATTCTGGATAATAGCGAGAGCATTGCTGCTAGTTTAGATGAAGTGAGAAATATGCGTATTTTAACAACTAATTTACTTAATCTTGCAAGGCGTGATGACGGTTTAAAAGCTCAGTATGAAGAAGTGTCAGCCTCTATATTTGATGAAATTTTTGATAATTATAAAATGATTGCTGAAGAAACTGGGAAGATATTTATAGGGAATAATCAGGTCAACCGTACGATAAAAACAGATAAAGCTCTTCTTAAACAGTTAATGACTATATTATTTGATAATGCTCTTAAATACACTGATGAAGACGGGGTGGTAGAATTCACAATAAAAACTACCGAGAAGCAAATCCTATTAACAGTTTCTGATAATGGTCCAGGAATTAATAATCAAGATAAAAAGAAAATTTTTGATCGATTTTATAGAGTAGATAAGGCAAGGACTCGCCAAAAAGGTGGGTTCGGTCTAGGATTATCTTTGGCTAAACAAATTGTTCAAACTCTCAAAGGAACAATTACAGTCAAAGATAACTCTCCAAAAGGAACAATTTTTGAAGTCAAATTATAAAACAACTCCAGGTGAAATGGTTTCGCCTGGAGTTGTTCGTTTTATTACCACTACCTGTATGATAGTAATGTATC
>CAZPYI010000218.1:0-2883 GCA_964590305.1 uncultured Streptococcus sp. | reverse complement strand
TGACCTATGGACTTATTTCAGGTTATATTGGTGGTAAAGTCGATACGGTAATGCAGCGCATTATTGAAATCATCTCATCAATACCCAATCTCGTTATTGTGACGATGCTGGGGTTGGTTTTGGGAAATGGGATAACTTCTATCATTATTTCAATTGCTATAGTTGGCTGGACCCCTATGGCCCGTCAAGTGCGGAATTTGACCTTGTCCTATCGAGAACGAGAATTTGTTTTGGCGGCTCGCTCTTTGGGAGAGACTGGAACAAAAATTTCCTTCAAACATATTCTTCCAAATATTTCTGGAGTTATCATTGTACAAATCATGATGACTGTCCCAAATGCCATCATGTATGAAGCAGTTTTATCTGCAATAAATTTAGGAGTGAAGCCACCAACGGCATCACTTGGATCTTTGATTACTGATGCACAAGAAAACTTACAGTATTATCCTTATCAAGTGATGATACCGGCTATAGCTTTGGTCGTTATTTCGTTAGGATTTATCTTGCTAGGTGATGGCCTTCGTGATGCATTTGATCCAAAATCTGGAGATCGATAGGAGAAAAGAATGAGTGAAGAACTAATTTTACAAATTAAAAACCTCCACGTAGATTTTCAAACCTATGCTGGAGATGTTAAAGCGATTCGTCAAGTGAACCTTGATTTAAAAAAAGGTGAGACACTGGCGATTGTAGGAGAATCTGGGAGCGGTAAATCAGTAACAACTCGAACATTAATGGGGCTTTCAGCTTCAAACGCTACAGTTACAGGTGACATCTATTTTAATGGAAGAAATCTGATAGAATTAAAGGAAGACGAGTGGGTCAAAGTTCGAGGAAATGAAATTGCTATGATTTTCCAAGACCCTATGACAAGCTTGGATCCTACTATGAAAATTGGACAGCAAATAGCAGAGTCTATAATTGTTCATGATAAGATTTCAAAAAGTGAAGCCTTAAATAGAGCGCTCGAACTTATGAAGAGTGTAGGAATTCCAAACGCCGAAGAACATATAAATGATTATCCACACCAATGGTCTGGTGGGATGCGTCAACGGGCAGTTATTGCAATTGCATTGGCGGAAAATCCTGATATTTTGATTGCAGATGAACCAACAACGGCACTGGATGTTACTATTCAAGCACAAATTCTTCACCTAATGAAGCAAATACAAGAAGAGCGAGAATCTTCTATTATATTTATTACTCATGACCTAGGTGTTGTTGCAGGCATGGCAGACCGTGTTGCAGTCATGTATGCTGGGAAAATCGTTGAATATGGCACAGTTGAAGAGATATTTTATAATCCTAAACACCCTTACACTTGGGGTTTGTTGAATTCAATGCCAACAACAGATACAGAGTCTGGTAGTCTTCAATCCATACCAGGTACTCCTCCTGATCTACTTAACCCTCCAAAAGGCGATGCTTTTGCACCTCGTAATGAGTTTGCTTTAGATATAGATCATGAAGAAGAGCCTCCGATGTTTAAAGTGTCAGATACTCATTTTGCTGCAACATGGTTACTTGATGAACGTGCACCTAAAGTTGTTCCACCAGCTTCAATTCAAAAACGATGGAATAAATGGCAAAAAATGAAGGGAGGAAAGTTAAATGACTGAAAATTCTAAAAAACTTGTCGAAGTCAAAAATGTATCCCTCTTTTTTAATAAAGGAAAGTCAAACGAAGTCAAAGCGATTGACAATGTTAGCTTTGATATCTATGAAGGTGAAGTTTTTGGACTTGTCGGAGAATCGGGTTCTGGGAAGACAACCGTTGGTCGTGCGATTTTAAAACTTTATGATATTAATGAAGGTGAGATTAATTTTGATGGTGAGACGATTTCACATTTAAAAGGAAAAGAGCTTCATGGATTTCGGAAAGACGCACAGATGATTTTTCAAGACCCACAAGCCAGCCTTAATGGTCGGATGAAAATTCGCGATATTGTTGCTGAGGGACTTGATATTCACAAATTGGTTAGTAGCAAAGAAGAACGCGATGAGAAAGTTCAAGAATTGCTTAGCTTAGTCGGACTGAATAAAGATCACTTAACACGCTATCCACATGAATTTTCTGGTGGGCAACGTCAACGGATAGGGATTGCACGTGCTTTAGCAGTTGAGCCAAAATTTATCATTGCGGATGAACCAATTTCAGCACTAGATGTCTCAATTCAAGCCCAAGTTGTTAACTTGATGCAAAAATTACAACATGAGCAAGGATTAACTTATCTATTTATTGCCCATGATTTGTCAATGGTTAAATATATTTCGGACCGCATTGGTGTGATGCATTGGGGTAAAATGTTGGAAATTGGAACATCAAATGATGTTTACAATAATCCTATTCACCCATACACTAAGAGCCTCCTAACTGCAATCCCTGAACCAGATCCTCAATCTGAACGTGAACGTATCCACAAAGTATATGATCCTGCTCCAGAATTAGATGGACAAGAACGCACGATGCATGAAATAACACCCGGACATTTTGTTCTTTCTACCTCTCAAGAGGCAGAAGGGTATAAAAGTAGACAATAATTTTTTTGATGCTAGTCTAAATTACTAAATGAATGTAGAGCACCTCGGTCATTATGATTGGGGTGCTTTGCCGTTGAAATAGAGAGAACAACAAAAGCTGAGTCTTATAACGATATATAGATCATAAAAATTGCTTTTGAACTATTCCTTGATAAAATTCCATCTACTTTAGTTACCTTTTCCTTAAAAACATTGAAACTGTGTGATGTCATGCATAAACAGTTAATAACTGAGAATATAATAGAATTGAATAGTCGGCGGAAATCTTCCAAAAAGAGCATTTGCATAGTCACACATTTTTAAAACAATTAAGACATACCTCTTGACAGTGTTGTTTAAGTT
>CAZPYI010000217.1:0-2891 GCA_964590305.1 uncultured Streptococcus sp. | reverse complement strand
GGTGAAAATCCTCAAAGATGTTGATACAAACATTGAAGGTAGAGATGTTATCTTTGTTGAAGATATTATTGATACTGGTCGTACTTTAAAATATCTACGCGATATGTTTAAATATCGTCAAGCAAAATCAGTGAAAATTGTAACTCTTTTTGATAAACCAGAAGGTCGTGTTGTTGAAATTGATGCAGACTATGTTTGTTACGATGTGCCAAATGAATTTATTGTAGGGTTTGGACTGGATTATGCAGAAAATTATCGCAACCTGCCTTATGTGGGTGTCTTAAAAGAAGAAGTTTATTCAAACTAGTAGAAAAAGGTCGTATATTATTATATGAAAAATAACAAGAATAATGGGTTTATCAGAAATTCCTTTATTTATATTTTATTGATTATTGCGGGTATCACAGCTTTTCAATATTATCTCAGAGGAACAAGTACACAGAGTCAACAAATTAACTATTCCACATTAGTAAAACAAATTGACGATGGCAATATTAAAACAATTACTTATCAACCAAGTGGTGGTATTATTGAAGTTAGTGGTGAATATAAAGAAGCGCAAACAGTTAAGACAGATTCAAATCTATCTTTCTTGGGTGAGTCCACATCAACAAGCGTGACAGAATTCACTTCTATAGTCTTGCCTAGTGATTCAACTATTAAAGAAATTACTGATGCAGCAAAAGACGCTAATGTTGAAGTCACTGTAAAGCAAGAAAGTTCTAGCGGAACATGGATTACATACCTCATTACTTATATCCCATTTATTATCATAATTGTATTCTTCTTTATGATGATGAATCAAGGTGGTGCAGGCGGTGGTGCCCGCGGTGCAATGAGTTTTGGTAAAAATAAAGCTAAATCACAAAATAAAGGTGATGTTAAAATCCGTTTTTCTGATGTTGCAGGAGCAGAAGAAGAGAAACAAGAATTAGTTGAAGTTGTTGATTTCTTGAAAAATCCCAAAAAATACAAAGCCCTTGGTGCGCGTATTCCAGCAGGTGTTCTTCTAGAAGGCCCTCCAGGAACAGGTAAAACACTTCTTGCTAAAGCAGTTGCAGGTGAAGCTGGAGTTCCATTCTTTAGTATTTCAGGTTCAGATTTTGTTGAAATGTTTGTCGGTGTTGGAGCAAGTCGTGTTCGTTCACTTTTTGAAGATGCTAAAAAAGCAGAAAAAGCGATTATTTTCATTGATGAAATTGATGCTGTTGGGCGTCGTCGTGGAGCCGGAATGGGTGGTGGAAATGATGAGCGTGAACAAACTTTAAACCAATTACTTATTGAAATGGATGGTTTTGAAGGAAATGAGAGCATCATAGTTATTGCAGCAACAAATAGAAGTGATGTTCTTGACCCAGCCCTTCTTCGTCCCGGTCGTTTTGACCGAAAGGTTCTTGTCGGTCAACCGGACGTTAAAGGACGTGAAGCTATCCTTCGAGTTCATTCTAAAAACAAACCATTAGCAAAAGATGTTGATTTAAAAGTTGTTGCTCAACAAACACCTGGTTTTGTAGGAGCTGATCTTGAAAATGTCCTTAATGAAGCCGCTCTTGTTGCTGCTCGCCGTAATAAGACGCTAATTGATGCTAGCGATATTGATGAAGCAGAAGATCGTGTAATTGCAGGACCTTCTAAGAAAGACCGTACTGTTTCTAAAAAAGAAAGAGAAATGGTTGCTTACCATGAAGCAGGTCATACAATCGTTGGTCTCGTTCTTTCCAATGCTCGTATTGTTCATAAAGTTACTATCGTACCGCGTGGTCGTGCGGGTGGTTATATGATTGCACTTCCTAAAGAGGACCAAATGCTCCTTTCGAAAAGTGATATGAAAGAACAGTTAGCAGGCCTTATGGGAGGACGTGTAGCAGAAGAGATAATATTTAATTCTCAAACTACAGGTGCTTCAAACGATTTCCAACAAGCAACACAAATGGCGCGTGCAATGGTTACTGAATATGGTATGAGCGACAAGCTTGGTCCAGTTCAATATGAAGGTAATCATACAATGATGCCAGGTCAATTTGCACCAGAAAAAACATACTCAGCTCAAACCGCTCAAATGATAGATGATGAAGTTCGTGAGTTATTAAATGAAGCACGCAATAAAGCTGCAGACATCATTAATGAAAATCGTGAAAGTCATAAATTGATTGCTGAGGCATTGTTGAAATATGAAACACTCGATGCTGCTCAAATTAAATCAATTTATGAAACAGGTAAAACACCAACAGAATTAGAAAATGATTCTGAAGATGTACATGCACTTTCATACGATGAAATAAAAGAAAAGATGGCTGAATCATCAGATTCACAAGAGTAATAATAAATCATAAAAAAAGAAGAGGATATTTCTCTTCTTTTTTTATGACTAAAACCAGCTATAGTTTACCATATACCAATTGGATGTAAAAATATCATATCATCACTCTCAAATATCATCGCAAAATGATAGATTACAAAGTTACATGCATCATCCGGCAGTTTTATTAGCATAGAGGAGTGGAAGTAGTAAAAGGATGTATGATGCTAGATTATATTCATACATTGGTTTTGATTTCACAGAAACTAACGATTTTTGATTTTAAAGGATATTTAAAAGTCACAGTGTTTTGATGATATTTAATAAACAAGTCAACTTAAAACAAGAGAAAGATCAATAGTATTTGATAAGTCAAGTATCAAAGAATATGAAGCCTTATTTTTAGATGGTGGATTACGGATACGATAGCTCGTTGTTAAGGGATAGGACTAGGAGTGAAAATAATACAATAGTGTATTACTTTCAAGAGTAATGTACTAAATTTTAAAAAACAAACAGAAAAAACATCAAAAAAGTAAAAAAGTTATTGACAAGGTTGCTGTGATTTGATAGAATATAATAGTTGTCTCGC
>CAZPYI010000216.1:0-2928 GCA_964590305.1 uncultured Streptococcus sp. | reverse complement strand
ATTTTAACGGCACACATAAAAAATACCAATCATCAACAATTTCACCAGAACCCTCATAGAGCGTTTCAAGCATGTCATTCAAGACATATTCCGCTAAATCTGCTGAATCAGCTTCCCAATCAATATCTTCTGATAAGCGATCAAAAATTTCTACGAGGTTTTTTTCAATAGGAATACGTGCAATTGTATAATTTTTATAGGATTCTAAGGTTGATAAAGCTGAAAACGAAAGGCTTTTGAAATTGTCCTTAGCTTTCTCATCAACCGTGTTAATAATTTCAGAAGGTACTCGATACATAGCAAATACGCTACCATCTTTTTTTAGAATGAGATTTTTCTTGAAATCCCAAATATTATTCATCATTTTTGTATCATCAACATTTAAAATATCTAAAACACTCACCTCATTCTCCTTTCTTTTGGTTTTAAGTATACCTGTCCTTTATTAATATAAATGCTTTTTTCACGCATACCATATCTAACGTAAAAAAATAGGTAGTCCTTTAAAAAAAGCACTAATTGTTTGAAGTCTAGCAGTTACGATTGCCATTGGCTGACTATCTTCTGACGATAGACTTTCAGTTGGGACAACATCATAATAACTATTTAGGTTTTCCATCTCCCCTTTTCGTGTTTCAGAATCATCTGAAACTGTAAAATAGGCTGTCACGTAGCCATCCAAAAATTGTTGTAACCGGTAATCAACATTATCATTACCATAGATGACTGCAGTTGCTTTTGTACTTTCTGTTTTATTTCCTGAATTTCCAACTAAATTACTAGCAATCGCAAATACAGATAAACAAACAAAGCCAACAAGACCAGCAATGAAAATAGCATTTAGTTTACGTTGACTAACCAAACGCATATCATTTTTTGCTTTTTTTGGAAGCATTTTTAAAAATCGTTTTTGAGATTTTTCCTCTTTGTTTTTTCTCTTAAACAAACACGTTCTCCTTTCTAAAATTAAGTCCGTTATAACGAACAAAATAAGAATTGTCTACTATAACGGACACATTTGCTTATTAAACAGCCACATAAAATCCTTTTGATGTGTTTTGATTAGTAGGTTCTACTTTCATTTGTGTGCTAATGCCACGTTTATTTTCATGTTTTGAATAACCCACATAGATTGCCACCGTTGTTGCTTTCTTTTCAGCTTTACGTAACCTAATAGCTACTTGTTCAGCCATTTCCTTAAGAACTAACTCAATCTCCCTCTGACTAGTATAATCAATAGGTAATATCTGAGAATTTCCTACCCCTTTTGATTTTGCTTTATATTTGAAATGAACATTACTTTCATCCACACCATTGGCATGAAACCACAGTTGCAATCCTATTACCCCGAACTCTTTTTTAAGCAAATTAGGATTATAGTTTGCTAACTCTCTTACAGTATGTATCCCTAATTTTAGTAATCTTTTTTCTGTTCGTGACCCAATTCCCCAAAAATCAGTTAAGTTAGTAATTCCCCAAACCTTAGACTCAACATCCTCATAAGACCAATTAGCTCTCATGTTCTTTGTTGTCTTAGCTTCATTATCTAGAGCCAGCTTGGCTAACAATGGATTACTATTACTCATCCCAACAGTTGAATATATGCCTGTTTTCTGCCAAATATCACGTTGAATTTGTTCTGAAACTAAGTCTAGCTTGTCCTTCCTCGAAAGTGTCTTATCACTGACAAAATAGTTTAAAGACTCTGTTAAATCTATAAACCCTTCATCAATAGAGTAAGGAAGGATATCTTCACGACTTGCATAGTCCTCAAATATATTTTGTATTGCAATATTTTTCTTGATGTACAAATTCATTCGAGGAGGAACAATGACTGTTTTCTTTGCCCAATGTTCCACATAAGAAATATATTCTGATGTGCAAGGTAACCCTTGTTTTTTTGCATTAAAGTAGCTAAACTGCCTTGTTTTAATGTCAAAGGGAAGATCATAGGAGCGCCCTACATTAGATTTTCCAAAAACTTTCTTAAATGTTGGTGAACTTGCCAATATTAACCCTGCTGCATTATCAGCTCGACTCATGACACAAAGAGAGGTTTTTAAAGGATGTAACCCTCTGTCAACACACTCTACACTCGCATAAAAGGACTTCATATCGACAAAAGCGATATCACTTCTGGGTTCCTTTGAATAATCAATTATTCCCATAAGCTAGGCTTCCATTGGTCTGAAATTTCCTATAATTTTCCCAATAATTCGTGGCTCTTCCTCAAATGGGGCAAACTTATCGGTATATTTGTGATTGATAGAAACGAGTCTAAGGCCATTCTCTTCGCGATAAACTTTCTTAATATAGGTTTGTCCATCCCATTCGACAGCATAGACAGCCCCATCATAGTCAAATCCATTTTGTTTGATCAGAACAACTTCACCATTAAGGTATGTTGGCTCCATTGAATCACCAAATACCCAAGAAGCAAAATCATGGTCTAACTTTTCATGGTAAAACACTTCATCATAGTTGCCGTCTCCAAAATAAGAAAAACCTGTACCAGCTGATAAACGTTCAAACACTTTATAAGAATACAGTGTTTCTTTTACAGTTGAACTTACTTGTTGTTCTTGAAGCAACTCTTTTGAATAATCTAAACTCTTCCTTTGATTTCCTTTATCTAATTGTAAATAGACATCAACAATATCATGTTGTGATTCAAAAAAAGAGTCACTTACTGAAAGCAAATCAGCTAATTTAGAGAGATTTTTTTGATTGGGTTGTGTTTTACCACTCTCCCAAGTAAAATAGGAAACCCTAGAAATTCCAAGTTTATCAGCCATATATGCTTGTGAATAGCCTAATTGTTCACGTTTCTCTTTTAGTTTGTCATTAGAAAACATAAAACTACCCCTTTTCGTAAGTTTATAAACTAATAATACTCCGAAATGAAAAAAGTTGCAAGAGAAAGTTTTA
>CAZPYI010000215.1:0-2956 GCA_964590305.1 uncultured Streptococcus sp. | reverse complement strand
TACTTGCAATAGCCCTTTCAAATTTTTTATCAATAAAATAGCCTATTTTTTTCTCATCACTCGTAGCAAAAATTTCTATCCCTACTTCTTTCTCTAGTAATAGAAATAGCTTTCTCTTAATTTTTTCTATTTCATCACCGACCTGTATGCCATTTTTAGCTTTAATATTCAACGTTGTCATCTTTATCTGCGAGCTCAATTTCGAGGGAAATTCATGAATAAATAGCTCATTCATAAAGCGGTCTGGGATACTTTCGGCATAATAGGAAGTCGTCTGTGTTTCTTTATGCGGCATTGCTGGCTCTACCAGATATTTTCGCATTAATAAAACATTGCTTTGTTTATAATAATTTTTCGTCAGCACTAAGTAAGGCTCTAGCTTACCATTTTCAGGAATATAAATGGTGTAGCCTAGACGCTTATCACTATCATAGGCTAAATCTTTTAAGGTCTGTGCTTTTTTTGGTGGCAATCTTTTTGGAAGTTGGCATATGAATAATCCTAGAACACTTAGTACCACAACCAGAAATATGATAATTAATCCCTTTTTACTTTTCATTATCAACTTCCTCAATAGCTGAAAATTTAGCGACTAAGGTACTTTCTTCTGTTACCGTGTAATCACATTCCAACTCATTTGAAATTAGACTACCATCTTTATACCAGCCATCAAATTGACCATTTTCAAAAGGAAGGGCATATAATTCGGCTTTATCATTTTCTTGTGTAACACCACCACCTAAAATCTTACCAAATGCTAAACCTTCAACAATTACATTCGTTTTATAGTAAGTTTTCTTTTCCTCTACAACCGCTGAACGCTTCCGATTTTGCAATATTGGCAATGGTTCAGTGTAATTTTTATCTTGTGACCGTAACCAAGCCAGACAAATTTCAGGCTGATGTGCGGCACCGACTATTTTTAGATTTTCAAATAAAGTAAGTGCTAAATTTGGATGTTTGAGAATAAAATCTCCAAAGAGTTCAAGGGCGCTACTATTCAATTCTCTAGTAATATCATCCAGTCCTAAAGCCTGTCCCAATTTTTGTTGTAAAGGTCTTGTAATTAACTCGCCAACAGATGTGGTTTTCAAATCTACTATGATTTTGATTAACTCAATAACACTTATCACTGCCTTATCATTTGAATCCGCTAAAAACGCTGCAATGAGTCCACGTACGCTCTCCTGATGATTTTGGACATAGTAATTTCGATTGAGTAATTCTTCTGCTGTGAAAGTACCTATGACCTTATCTAAATATTCTTTTAAAATATGATCTTGAATATAACCATCAAGAGACTCTATCTTTTCCAGCTCTCTTAACATCCTATCACGTAATAAGGAATATTGCGTTTCCCCCACAAGCTGACTAGTTGGCAGTAAGATATCTTTACCATACCTAGTAAACTCAAATTTTTTCGCTTCAGGTGCTACTTTCGTCACCACATCATTAGGATTAACAATATTGATAATATTGTCATTCTTCTTATTTCGAGGGTTAAAACTAGCAAGCGTTCCAGCTGGTGATTCAAAGCAAAAGACATACATATCTGATGGTGCAAGCTCAACTTGCGGTAATTTTCTACCAGAGTTCAATTCACCTGCAAGCAAATTAGCTGTTGCGGCACCTCGGCTATATCCTGTCAGCCAAAGCTTGATTTTACCTTTAATGTCATGCGTTTTGATATAATTTTCCAAAAATCTCAAAACATCTTGGCTAGCTTTATGAAACCCCTGATGTTGTCCAGATGTCCCAAGTGTAACATTGCTCGCCCACTCTGCCTCGTAGCCACCGCCACGAATTGCCAAAGCAAGCAATGTGTAATCTTCCTTTTCAACGGTCAACTTTTTCTCGGCAATAACCGCTCCAATTGAATCCTTGGTCGGTTTCAACTTAAAAGCATCATTTGCCTCAAAGTGAGTAAAGCCTAATTTTGTCAATAAAATCTTGGCATTATCACTTTTAAACAAGTAATTTTTCTGATTAGGACTCGCCCAAGCCGCCAGTTCTAAATTTAATGACATGGTAGCTAGACTAGGATTATAAGGCAAAGCTTTATTTTGATAAGCATCACTTGACGCCTTGAAATAATCATCTGAATAATGAAATTGCGTCTGTGCATCTCGATGACCATATCTCACACCATAATCAAACTGTCCCGTCAAAAGTGTTTCATTTGTACGCTGCCGCTCAAACAAAAAATCAAGATAATCATTTTGGGAAATATCAAAGGAACCGTCATTCTGAATATTTTCAAAAAATCGTTGTGCCTGTGCTTGAGTACTTTTAGCAACTCTTGCCAAATAAATCAATGTTCGGATAGAAACTTTTGATTTTTTTAATTGCTTAGCATATGCATCAGCTGCATTCGCATATTTATAACTATGACTGTCCTTGCTAGTGTAAGTCCCTTTTTTCAGCGTATCACCTGCCGTTGGGGCATTATCAGCAATGATAAAAATATTTGCCTTTTGATTTTGGCTCTGCTTAATCAGTTCCTCAGCAGTTTTCAAACCAGCCGTCAGATTACTTTCCCCACTAGATTCAAGAGTTGATAGCTTTTCTCGAATCACTGTTGAATCAGTTGTTGGTGCAACAAGCACCTGACTGTCATTATCATAAGCAATAACCGCAATCCTTGCCTGCTCGCTTTCTACCGCAAAACGGTTAATCAAGTCAATCGTCGTTTGCACTAAATCATTTGTTCCGAAATCAAGCGCATGTGTGACCGACAAAGGGATAAGAAAGAAAATCCCTAAACAGAAAGTTCTGATCATTTTTTTCATATACAATATCCTCCGATATTATATACGCTAAAAATGTTCAGATGTCACAAAGTAAATAAAAAGAATCAAAACTAAGTTTGACTCTCTGTTTTATTTGGGGCTTGACAAATGGTATCAGTATTTTATTTCAACTTCTCTTTCAAATAACGCCCCGTATAAGACTCTGG
>CAZPYI010000214.1:0-3018 GCA_964590305.1 uncultured Streptococcus sp. | reverse complement strand
ATGAAATAAATACAGTAGGTGTTTTTATTGTCATCTCTCTCCTTTATTTCGTCATCTCTTCATACATCTCAAACAAGCGAGCCACAGTTTCACTCTCGGTCAACCATGTCTTTTTACCATCAACTTCCTTGGTCATTCCATAGGCTTCCATAACAGCCTTATCATTGGCTTGGTGGGCTTTACGGAGTTCAATTGGCATAGTCAGTTCATCATAGAGGTCAGCTAGGGAACTTTCAGAGTAAAGGTTACGAGCTTCAATAATAGCTTGTGCCGTTTGGGAAATCTTATCCTTCTGCTGGTGGGTCACCTCTAACCAAGGGAAGTTATTGTAAACAATCTTGGCTGAATAAATATAATCACTCTTCAATCGCCCTGCAACCGTCCTCATCCATGCCATATGAACATTAGAAGTTAAAATACCAAAATCGTACAAAGTCGCACTCGGTATCATCTGAACTTTGTTAGTAGCAATAACATTACTATCAACAAAACCAATTGGTATATACCTTCTTTTCTCTGATGAAATTTCAGGTATTACAAGATAATCTGTATCAGGTTGACGAATTTCTGAAAACAAATGAGGTGTATCAGCAAATTTTTGAGTTGCCTTTTTAGTGCTATTTAACCTCATTTTCCTAACCTGTTCCAATCTTTCTAAAACAAGTGGCATTGAGCGAAGCTCAGCTGGACTAGCATTAGTTAACCAAAGACAGTATCGAGGTTTATTTTTGATAAATTCTTGAGCACCAATCAATTTTCTTATAAACTTTTCTGATTCGGGCTCTTTTTTTATAAACTCTTTTATTTCATCCGATTGGATTATTAAATTACCACCATCAGTGGGTTGGCTTCCCTTAGTAATTTTAGAAGTTTTAGATAAAAGTGGATTCGTTCTATTCTCAATAAAAAGTACATCCCCAGCCTTTAAGTAAAAGTTTATCTTTTTAACTTTACTTACACTGTCTAAACCAAAAAGTAATTTTTCTTCTCTAATGTTTGCTACAGAAAATCCAATTATTACACAATGAACAGCTGCTTTGTTTTTAGCCTCGCTTGTCCAAACAAAAGATTGATATGCAAAATCAATCTGAATTCCAAATCTATTATAAAGTGGTTTAAAAACAGCAGAAACTTGTTCACCTTGTGTTATGGAATTTGTAGAAACAAAAGCTGTTTGTATCGCTGTATCAACCATCAACTGACTAGCTTTAAAGTACCAACCTGCAACGAAATCAACCTTCCCTGCTGTTTTGTAAGGTTTTCCATCTTCATCTACATATACAGATTTTAAGGATATTTTTTGCTCCTTTGTTTGCAAAGTATATCCAACAAACGGAGGATTTCCAATAATATATTTCAACATATCCTTTGGTACTACTTCTTCCCAGTCAAGAGCAAGTGCATTACCTTCAACAATATTGGTATAAGATTTCAAAGGCAAGAAATCAATTTCTGCATAGACAATTTCTTTGGTTGCTTCTAGCATTTGGCTTTCAGCGATCCAAAGAGCTGTTTTAGCTACTGATACCGCAAAGTCATTGATTTCGATACCATAAAACTGATTGAGCTTTACTTTTACAAGGTCTTGCCCTAAGTCAAAGGCGATATTGTCCCCCATATAGAGTTTTATCGCTTCATTCTCTAGCTTACGAAGTGAGATATAAGTTTCAGTAAGGAAGTTCCCTGAACCACAAGCAGGGTCAAAGAAAGTCAAACTTGCCAGCTTAGACTGGAACTGTTTGGCTCTTTGCTCTACCGTCTTGATTTGCTTGAACTGACGGATTTCATTCAATTCATCTTTCAAGTCATTTAAGAATAGAGGGTCAATAACTTTATGAATATTCTCAATAGAAGTATAGTGCATACCACCACTTCTACGTGTTTCAGGGTTAAGGGTTGATTCAAACACAGCACCAAAAATGGTTGGGCTAATATCTGACCAATCAAATCCTGATGAAGCGTGTTGCAATAGTAATTCTCTTAATTCATCCGTGAACTTCGGAATTTCAATATTCTTTTCTGCAAACATCCCACCATTGACATAGGGGAAACTTGCCAGTTCATCATCAAGGTAAGGGTCTCGCTTGTCATTTGGTGTATCTAATACCTCAAATAACTTTACGAAAATCGCGACTTTCAAAACGTTCTAGATAGTCATGAAATGCCATCTTATGACCAAATAAACCTGAATCCTCAGCGTAAAGACAGAATACCAAACGGACAATTAACTGGTTAATGGCGTGAAGTGTTTCAGAACTATCAGGATTGATATACTGCTTGAGCAACCCGTCATAGATTTCTCTTACAATATCCCCTGCCTGCATAGAGATTTGCATTTCACGCTCAAGATGTTCATTTGATTTGTCAACCAAGAACTCTAAACGATAAAATTCATCGGGTAAATCTTCCAACTTGATAACAATCGCTTCTGCATTTGGTTGCTCCATATCATAAACAAAGAACTCTTTGAAGTTAGAAGTCACAATCCAACGTGGACGCTTAGAATAAGGCAAGTTAGCTGAATAACGTTTAGCTTGTTGGAATGGTGTTAAAAAAGTACCATCTGATTGCTTGATAGCTTTTGTAAGCTCTTTATCTTTCCCTTTCTGCTCAATCAATACCTTGGTCTTTTCAATATAACCATCAATAAAGCTGGTATGGTCAAGCATGACCTTATCTTCAAAAGTGATATATTCAGTTGGTTTTTCAATGCCATAAACCGACTGCAAAAGGTCAAGCCAAAAAGGCTGTGAATTTTGCCGCTCATTCCCTCTATCTTTCCAACGTGAAACAAAATCTTTTGCTTGTTTCTTCTGTTCCTTTAGTGTCATCACAGTCTTGTTAGACTGACTACTGTTCCCCTTATCTGACATCACATACCTCACATATTTCATCAGCAAAAGGGAACTAATAGTTATTTAGTGTCTTGTGTGAGCAATGCACTAAAGGGGGTACCCCCTTTGCCAAAATATTTAATTACTTAATTATATCATTTTTCAAGAAAACAATAAATTATTA
>CAZPYI010000213.1:0-3032 GCA_964590305.1 uncultured Streptococcus sp. | reverse complement strand
CCTGCAATAATTAAACCAGTTCCTTTTGCTTTCGGTTTTTCAACATAACGAATAAGTGCATCTGTCAAATTGATAGTTTGAGTTAAGTATTGTAAATCTGTTTTCTTTTGCTTCAACAAAACAATAAACTCACTATTTGAAATCAATTTACGTCCTTCAGTACGAGCTAATAGTGTTTCAACGTTTTGAGTAATTCCAGTTGGGATAGCACCATACTTACGAACACGAGCGTAAAGGTTGGTAAAGAACTCTGCTTGATTATCTGTCAAGAATTGATTTTGCATTTCATCAAAATAAATGCGAGTTGTTAACTTACCTTGATTATTAACGACCTGGTTCCAAATGTAATCTTGTACAACCATTAAGGCAAATGGTTTTAATTTACCATCAAGTTTTTTCAAGTTGAAAATAACCACTTGATTATTCAAGTTAACATTAGTCTCATGTGCAAAAATATCTTGAGAACCATTCGTATACGATTCTGACTTCAAAGCCAAATCTTGAGCTACATCTTCAGGTTGTTCCAACAGAATGTTGTACCAATCTTTTAAAGTCGGTGTCCTATCAGTGATTCGTTCATAACATAAACGTGTAACACGGTCAATAATTGAAAAGTCTTCATCCGTAACTTCTTGAAGAATATTTTCAAAAAGTCCCATGATAAGTGATGATTTTTCACCAATTGGGTCAGCATCTTCAGCAGATAGATTTTCTTCATCTGGTAAATCCATCAAATTCAAGTGAGTCTGTGAGCCTGGGAAAATATCAATCAATTGAGCATCAAAAGCACGTCCAATATCTGAGTACTCATCTTCAGGATCAACAATGATAATACGATCATCAGGATATCTTAAAATCGTTGGAATAACTTCACTAGTCTTAACAAAAACAGACTTACCTGAACCTGAAGAACCTAGGATAACACCAGATGATGTATTTAAATCACGTTGACGGTCAAGCGTAATAATATTGTTTGAAATTTGATTTTGTCCGTAGTAAATCGCCATTGGACTACTACTTTGCAAGTCAGTATTTGTAAATGGAATCTGTGTAGCAATATTTGTTGTTGTCATATCACGCATGAAACGGCGTTTAACATCCAAATAAGTTTTTCCGATTGGCAAAATGGTATTAAGTGCTTCTTCTTGGTGGTAGTAAGTTTCTTCAAAATCAACCACATGCTTACGTCCTGCTTGTTTGACACGGTTGGTATAATCAGCAAGTTCTTCAGGTGTATCTGCTTTTAGCATGACTGCAAAAATACCTGAAAACATTTTTTGGTCATTATCATTAATTTCAGTACTCCATTTAGCGGCTTCTTCTGCAGTAGCTTGAGCTACACCTGATACTGCTAAATTTCCTGAGATACCTTTATCTGCAGCAACCTTTTGAGACTTAATCATATCCATTTTGACACCTGCTTCAGCATTATTAATTTTCTGAACAGCATCTGCTGGATCATACGGTTTAGCATGAATAGTAATAGCTAATTCAATCCCAATATCTGTGATTGACTTGATAAGACGGTCATTTAGAAAAGCTGGGAAGCTCCTAGCAAAAAGAACTTTGCAGTACTTTTTATCCATCATAAATTGGTCTTGTTGGAACCAAATACGTCCAGGAGCAATAAAAGATTTTGTTGTTAAACCACTAATACGGACATCTTTATAATCAACATTCAAATAAGGATTGCCACGTAACAAATCAGCAAAAATATTTAATCGCTCTGTTCCTGTCAAAGGCGTAAAAGAAATATCAATCACTTGAAATTGTTTTGAAAAGTTGTTTTCAACATCATTCAATTTACGGTATGCTTGTTTGCGATCTCGTGCAGACGTTGAAACCGTTATAAATTTTTCAACCTTAAAATTATTTTGGTCAGTCGCAAAACGTGACGTAATCATATCATTGTATTCTTTTCGATAGATATCACGGTCATCACTTTCAAGTTCATAAGTAATTTGACTTAAAAGTGTTGACGGAACTGGACGATTAATAATCAACAATTGATAAGTATTATCACTATCTAAGCCGTTTAAAGCTTCAACATAATAATCAATAATATCAAGCTTTTCATCCTCATCAGCCGTGATATAATTAGTATCACCCAACTCCCAAGTCTTAGAGTATTCTTCATCAACAATATGCATCAACCCATCTTCAAATAAAGACGTGTATTTAATTGTATTTTGAGTGCTAGCTTTCAAAGCTTTTTTAAGTTGCTTTGCTCGCTCTTTATCTTCTTTCGTCAAAGGTGTCGTTCCATTCATGGACGCCCTTTTGTTGAATAAACGTACCATTCATATCCTCACTTTCAAAATCTGTTTGATAAGCACGTTCTTGTACTGTGAATTTAAACATCAAAACTTCTTTAATTTGTTCGTCTTTTTTTATGCCATAGATAAATGAAGGTGGAACCGTCAAAGCTAATGCCAGATAAAACAAAATATCAGGCAATTTCAAGAAAGAGATCAATGTTGCTAAAGCAACACCAGTGACAATCCCAATTAGCATAATAAGTTGTCTCAAAGTAAAACCACCAATAACGCTTCGTTCAAATTGATCAATAGCTTTAAAAAACTCAGACCCTAATTTGTTCATTTTTCTCCTTCCATCAAAAAACAGTTCACTTTAAGTGAACTGCTTTTAATCATAATCCGTAACCTTTGAATAAACTTCAGTTTATTTTGGGGTTATTTCTAACATTTAATTATTAGATAAATTCAATTTATCTGGTGTAAAACTTAATTCATCGTTTTCAGTAACAATATCCAATTTCCCTATGACTTCTGATAAAGTATTTGCTATCAGTAAGTGATGTTTGAATTGCACCCTATAATCGTTATCAGCATACTTAACTAAAGTCTCTAAGGAATTTTTTAACAACTCTTGAGCAACTAAGATATTATCTCCTGCATCTAGCACTTCATGAATTACCATTATTTTCTCTAATGAGTCATTTAATGCTGGCGGGTTATCATCCAAGCCAAGCAAATACGGAACAGATACCCCAAAGTAGTCTGCAAGTATCT
>CAZPYI010000212.1:0-3060 GCA_964590305.1 uncultured Streptococcus sp. | reverse complement strand
TCTGCAAATTTTTTCTTTCCTATTTGATTCATAAATACTCCCTATTCCTATTCATTGAATTAAAAAACAAAAACTAGTTTTCTCTATATAAATTTATTATATCATTTTCATAATAAATAGACAGTTTCAAAAGGATTAAATCGTCATATTTACGATAATGAAAGTCTTGAATTGACATTCGTTCGTAATAACAGGAACTTTAGAGAAGTCAATCTGATTATTTTTCATAAAAGTTTACGGTTTTATCAATCAAATTTTGTTGCTCATCATAAACAAATTTTGCCGAAAAAAATGGGACATCGTCTAAAATCCATTTAAAAATTTCATAGTCACCTTCCCAAGTTGGTTTTGAGAGAACTTTTTCATATGGAACCCATTCTAAAGTCCCTTCTCGTGACTCGATATCAGAAATCAACTCTCCTTCAAAATCTGTAATTTTAAATACGTAGGTATACCAATCATGTTCAGGCGTAAATTCTGGAAAAGTGATTATTCCTTTAAAATCCATTTCTTTCACAGTCAAATGTGTCTCCTCGAAAATTTCACGTTTAGCACATTCGTCGGGTGTTTCCCCAGCTTCCAACTTTCCTCCAACAGAAATCCATTTCCCTTCATGAACATCATTCTCTTTTTTGTTACGAAGCATTAATAGTAATGCCTCTCCATTATCAATATAACAAATTGTCGCTAATTTAGTCATTCTAATAAATCCTTCCTAATGTCTTCTCCATTATACCAAATACCGAAAAATGTGCTATAATTTGGTCAAGAAAACAAAGGAGTTTGATATGATGGAAACTGTTTACTTTGGAACTTATACTAAAAAAATGTCACAAGGAATCTATGCCGCTGATTTTGATTCTGAGTCAGGTCTTCTTTCAAACCTTAGATTAGTAGCTAAGGAAACCAATCCAACTTACCTCGCATTTTCAAATACTGGAAATCTCTATTCTGTCGCTAGTCAGGATGGAAAAGGAGGTATTGCAAGTTTCAATAGTAACTTTGAATTACTTAATCATGTTGTTGAAGAGGGTGCACCACACTGTTTTATTTCAGTAGATGATGAACGTCACCTTGTTTATGGTGCAAACTATCATAAAGGAGAGGCTCTTATCTATCAGCAAAATGAAGATGGCAGTCTTGCTTTATTAAATAAAGAGGTCTACTCTGGATCAGGACCCCATCCTAATCAACTTAGTTCTCATGTTCATTTTGTTGGTCTAACTCCCGATAAATATCTAGTCGTTTGTGATTTAGGTACTGATTTAGTGACTACTTATGATATTTTAGAAAATTATCAGTTAGAAAAAATCGGACAATATCACTCTACTCCTGGTGCTGGAAGCCGTCACATTGTTTTTCATCCTGATTTGAAAGTAGCCTACCTCATCTGTGAACTAAATGCTACCGTTGAGGTTTTAATCTATGATGGTTGTGGACAATTTGAACGTTTTGATACTATCTCAACACTTCCTGAAGCCTACAATGGATTTAACGCCTGTGCTGCCATTCGTATTAGTCAAGATGGAAAATTTGTCTACGCCAGTAATCGTGGCGACGATTCGCTTGCTGTTTTTTCTGTTGCTACTGATGGTAGTCTAAAACGTATACAGATTATCTCTACTTCTGGTAAAAATCCAAGAGATTTCAACATCACACCAGACGGAGCATATATCATCACTGTTCATCAAGATTCTGATAATGCAACGGTATTTAAACGAGATCAAGAAACTGGTCTATTAAACACCCTTTCCAACGATTTCTTTGTCCCCGAATCTGTTTGCGTTACTTTCAAATAAGCTAAGCACTTTATTAGCAATACTATTCATTAAGAAAAGAGGCATCTCATGAAACCCGAAGAACTATTGAAACAAGTTAAAGAATTTATTAATAATCAAGATTTCTCTGCAGCTAAAAATTTCATCGAAGAACACAAAAATGACTTTGGTGAACACTTCAATAAAGCAAAATCAATGATAGAAAATAGTGAAGGTATTAATAACACAATTGATAAAGTTAAAGATTTTTTCAATAAGTGATGTGGAACCAATAGCAAAAAGCAAAAAAGAAGCTGAGAAAAAATCTCGGCCTCTTTTTTATTTTATCACTTCTTGTGTCTTGGCATAATTTGCTTCAACAGCTTCTTTTTCTGTTTTCCACCAGTCTTGATGGTCAGTGTACCACTTAATAGTGTCCTCAAGGCCAGATTCGAAGTCGGTGAATTTTGGTGTCCAACCAAGTTCTTCACGTAATTTTGTTGAATCAATAGCATAGCGCAAATCATGACCAGCACGATCAGTTACATGATCGTAAGCGTCTTTATCTTGTCCCATTTTTTCAAGAATCAATTCAAGAACTTCTTTATTGTTCTTTTCGCCATCAGCACCAATTAGGTAAGTCTCACCCATTTGACCTTTTGTCAAAATAGCCCAAACACCTGTTGAATGGTCATTCGTGTGAATCCAATCACGCACATTCTTTCCTTCACCATAAAGTTTTGGTTTGATTCCTGATAAAATATTTGTGATTTGACGAGGAATGAATTTCTCAATATGTTGATAAGGTCCGTAGTTATTTGAGCAATTAGAAATCGTTGCTTTCACACCAAATGAGCGTACCCAAGCTTTCACAATCAAATCTGATGCAGCTTTGGTAGAAGAATAAGGTGAGCTTGGGTTGTATTTTGTTTCAGATGTGAATTTTTCTCCCGGTCCATCGCCATGACCTGGCAAATCCTCACGCAAAGGCAGATCTCCATAAACTTCATCAGTAGACACATGGTGGAAACGAATATCATATTTGCGAGCTGCTTCTAATAATGTGTATGTCCCAACGAAATTTGTATAAATAAATGGACTTGGGTCTTTAAGTGAATTATCATTATGGCTCTCTGCCGCATAGTGAACGATAGCATCAGCTTTAGCAGCTAATTTGTCAACTAGTTCACCATCAGCGATATCACCGACCACCAATTCCACGCGATCGCCTAGAATCTCTTCAATATTGGCTTTATTACCCGCATAAGTAAGCTTATCAAGAACTGTGATATGAACATCAGGA
>CAZPYI010000211.1:0-3102 GCA_964590305.1 uncultured Streptococcus sp. | reverse complement strand
AAAAATTTGAGTGAACAAGAAGAACTCTACTATGAATTAAGTGATATTGCGCATGAAATGAAAATCAGAGTAAGTGATTTAATTATAGTTGCTAAAGAGTTAGAGTTTGGCGAGGTCAAACCTGATGATTTATTTACTTTATCAGAAGCTAAACAACTCATTGCACGGTATGATGAAAAACAAAACGAGCCTGAAAAAGTGCCTGAGAAAAAAGACAAAGGTTTACTGAAAAAACTCAGAACTAAGAAAGATGAATTGTTTGCGCCTAAAGATGATAAGAAAAACAAGAAAACTGTTACTTTCATCAATAAGCCCAAGAAAAAATTCACACTTAAAGGTTCTGGTACTTTCAAAAGTAAAGTCCTTGTCTATGGCACAATTGGCTTATTATTGAGCTTGTCAGTTGGTGCAACGACTTTATCCATTCTGTCACGATCAAAAGCCTTATCTAAACCAACTGTGTCAGTTGTATCTGATAAGCGTATATTGAGTGAAACAGACAATAAAGTCAATGTTTATATGACTAGCTTTATTAATAGTTATTTTAACTACTCGTCACAAAATACTGGCGATTATTCAAAAAAATTAACTGAGTATTTTGGCGATAATGTCAATATGACTTATCTACCTGAAAATAAAAGTGATATGAAATTAGTATCAAGTACTTTACTTAAAATTGAAAACAATTTAGCTACATATGTTGTCAATTATCAAGTAAAAGAAAAACCAACTGATAAAAATAGTAAATGGTTTGATAAATCAGTAGAATTTAATATTCCGTTTGCTAGTAAAGCTGACAGATTTTATGTGTCAGATACACCGTTTGTAACTGCTTTAAGCGAGTTACAAGGTAATAATGTTAAAAAACAAGGTCTGACAAAACAAACACAAGACTATACAGAAAGTGAAGTTAAAAAGTTTGGCACGTTCTTAGAAGCCTTTTTCACGGCTTATACAACTGATGATAAAACACTTGCCACTATGAGTGCTGATATTGTCGGTATTAAAGGCTATAAGTTTGATAAGTTACTTTACACTTATTATGCTAAAGGTGCTTCTGGTACAACAACTGCTGTTGTGACAGTCTCTTTCAAAGACAGTCTCAATTCAACTCATAAAGAAAATTTTGAGTTGTCAATTAAGAAAAATGGGGATACTTGGTTTGTTCAAACACTAAACCACGGTGTCTCACAAGATTATTTCAAAGAAGAAAAGGAAAAATAAAATGACTAATATTTTAAACGCTGTCGCATTACTTATTCTAATCGGTGCTGGTATTGGTGCTTTGAAAGCCTTTGCGAAAGGCGATAAGACAAACGCATTAATGACTGGCTTAATAGGACTTACAGTATCTAGTATTCTAAGTCCAACAACATTTGAAGCATGGAAAGTAGTGATTAGTTCTGTGATTTCTGGAGTTGGTAAACTAATTAACGGTATTTCTGGTGCTTTGTAATATGGAAGATAAAGAAAGATACCCTGATAGGGATACATTTTCATACCAATTATCATTAGAAGCACCCTCATATTTACCACCAATACCTTTGGTTGGCGAAAAGAAATTATCATGGGCTTTCTATTTGATTTTAGAGTTTACTTTGTCAATGCTATTCTTTTGGAAAGTATTATTTTTCTTTTCAGTGTATTGGGCTTTCATCTTCTCAGCTTTAATTGCTTGGAATTTTGCTGACCCTGTGGCTGATTTAAAGATTGACGGTAAATTCTTTCATAGATATTTGTTTGATAAAATCATGTATTGGTTGTTTTACGGTAGAAGAAAAAACACACATTACCTATCACAAGGTAATCTTATAAAGAAAATAAGGAGTTAGAAATTTGAATAAAAGAAATGGGATTGTTGCTTTTCACGGTAATTTGATGTTGCGATCAAATCTTGATGTCTATGCAATGTATGAAATTCCTGAAACGATTGTTAATACAGTAGATATTACACTGAAAAATGAATTTAAGGAATTGGTAGCTGATACTTTATCTGATTTAGAAATTTTCGGTGGCTTTGAAGTCTCAACGATTCCATTTTCTACAGAAGCAACACATAATTATAAGTTTTTGGAGCAGGACTTAGCAGAGGATACTAAAATATTTGGCTTGTATCTTATGAAAAGGCAAGCTGAGGAGCTTAAAAAACAAATTGGCGAAACTTCTCAGGATAGATTCTTTTTAACCATACCGCTTAGAAATAATCATGTGTCACTTGATTTTAAAGACGGTCTTAAAACAGCTATTACTGATTTTTCAAATAGAGTAATGGCAACAATTGGTTCTGATGTTACTTTTGATGAAGATTGGTATGAACGATTTGAAGCACTCAATCATGAAATTTATCAAACACTGTTACCACTTAATGGCTATATGCTAACGAAAGACCAAACAATTTTTGTCAATACTGTTCAATACTCACGTGGTATGTCGGTTGATAAAGAACTTGAAGTAATTCAAGTTGAAAATAACATTGATAATTTTGGCAGTGCTGGTGTTAGTTTTGAAAATTATGGCATTTTAACTTTAAGTGACGGTGCGCAAACAACATACCTAGCTATATTGCCGATTGCCATACCACCGTCAAACTTATCTTATAATCACTTTATCGAAAGACGGCGATTATTAGGTTTTGATACAGAGGTACAAACAAAGGCTATCTTTGCTAAGAAGAATGGCTTTAATTCAATGCAACAACGTGCCAATCGTGCTAAGCAAAAACATAAAAAAACAAATGAAGATATTGCTATGAGAAATGGTATTGTCCGTGATGAAATTGGACAAGCAGAAGCCCTTTCAGAAGATTTAGTAAAAAAATCAAACCGTGGCGAAACAATTATCTCTTATCTTCAATCACTGTTTATCTATGATGATGAGTACGACCGCTTACAAGAAAAAATAAAAATTGTCATGCGGAATTTCAAAAAAATTGGTATTGAATTGGCACGTGCTAAAGACGACCAAGTTTATCTTTTTTATAAGCATAGATTGACTGAGCCTTTATTTGAGAATGAACGCAGATACCTACAGACAACCACAATGGCAGGCTTCGCAGAAAGTCTGTTTTTTACTGGTCAAAAAGTAGGTTCTGATGTTGGCTTA
>CAZPYI010000210.1:0-3103 GCA_964590305.1 uncultured Streptococcus sp. | reverse complement strand
GCAACTGCATCGTTGCCAATAATGGGAAAATATAGTTGAATCAAACCACTTGAATCTATAGAAACTTTATTCTGTTTGATATAAGAAAACTCATCAATTGGTTTCATCGAACTTACTTCGTTTCTTTTTACTGTGGACACGTTTAGTAATCTGTTGAAGTAGTTCTTCAATCTCATCCACATCTTTGAAAGATTTGTAAACGCTAGCAAAGCGTACATAGGTGATTTCATCTAATTCTGCCAATTCATCCATGACTAAATTACCTATGACAGCACTAGAAACTTCGTTTTCATATTCACTACGAACTTTATTTTCAATACGTGAGATGGCATTTTCAATATCTTCACTTGAAACAGGTCGTTTTTGAGCACTTTGAAAAATTCCATTTGAAATCTTATCTCGAGAAAACTGTTCACGTGTGCCATCCTTCTTGACCACGAGTAGAGGGAGCTCTTCAACACGTTCAAAAGTTGTAAAACGCGTATGGCAATTTTCGCATTCTCTTCGGCGTCTAATGGTATTACCATCTTCGGCCTGACGACTATCAACAACACTAGATTTATTATAATTACATTTTGGGCAACGCATGTAAACACCCCAATTCTATCAAATTAACTTAATACTTTATTTTATCACAATTTATATAATAACAAAAGCAGAGTGACAAACACTTATGTCCACTCATCGTCACTCTTAATTCTAATATGTCCACAAAAATCAACTTTATATAAGCCATTACCTAACTTGTCGATTTCCTTCTTACATTTCAAACTATAAAACACAAAAAGCATTATGGTTTTTAAACCAGATTTGTAGCCAGTCGTTTCCAGTTTGTGGCAATTAGTAGATAGTAATATCACATACTTTTCCTTATTCAGTGATCTGTCCCCAGTAAAAGTAAGAGACTGGGATGACCCCAGTCTAGTTTTTTTATTTTTTGACAGATTTTCATGCTTTTGGAATTTTTAAGATGAATTCTGTCCCTTCTCCAAGCACACTATCAACAGTCAGTTCGATTTGATAAGCATCTACAATTTGTTTGAGGATAGATAGACCAATTCCTAGACCAGCTTGTGTAGAAGTGCGATTTCGTGATTTATCAGTCCTATAAAAGCGTTCAAAAATATGCTTGATATCTTCTTGAGAAATTCCCTCTCCACGATCTTTAACATGCAAAACAACTTTGTCATGTTTAATTTCTAGATAGATACTGATCTCTTTTGTTGTTGGAGAATACTTAATTGCATTATCAACTAAAATTGTCAAAGCTTGTTCAAAATGATTCTTATACATTCCTATGTAGATATCAGCATTCACTTCCGTATTTACAATAAAGCTAAAATCTTCTTGTAAAACTCTGAAATTGTCAAAAACACTTTCAATTGACTCTTTAATATTAGTAACTTCTCCTTGGTACTGTGTGAAATCTCCTTGAACACGAACCATAGTCAGCATATCATTAATCATAATAGACATCCGTTCCGCCTCGCGTTGCGCAGCATCTAAACTCGTATTAAGGATTTCTGGATCTTCTTTTCCCCACCGTTGAAGCATCCCAA
Source organism: uncultured Streptococcus sp. (assembly GCA_964590305.1). GTDB lineage: Bacteria > Bacillota > Bacilli > Lactobacillales > Streptococcaceae > Streptococcus. The sequence goes on along the minus strand of CAZPYI010000210.1, from coordinate 1,544 downwards.
TATGCCCTTTTATAACAGCGACAGGAGTCCTAAGCTCATGACTCACATCACTAATAAACTGAGATTGTCTGTGTGTGTAATCTTCAATGTGATCAAGCATAGCATCAAAAATATTTGATAACTCTTCAATTTCATCCCCAGAATGTATCTGGCTTCTCAAATTGAGATTATTAGGGCTCTCATCAATTTTTGTCATTATCTGATGAAGATTTTTAATTGGCTTGAAAAAATACTTTGTAAAGAAATAAAGCAAGAGAACTGATAACGTAATTCCAACTAGCTCAATAATCAGAAGCAAAATCAAAAGCTGTTTTCTCATCTTATGATACGGCTCTAAACTATAGAATAAACTAACAAAACCCACTAACTTTTTAGTTTGATTAGAGTAAATTTTTTCATTAATGACATAACCTTCTATACCATTTGAATTGTATGTATAAATCTTATTGAATACATCTGGTTCTGAGACTATCAAATGGCTATTTGTAGTTAATAAGAGTTGTTTTTCAACATTGAAAATCTGAACAGATTGATTAGGAGAAATTAAGCTTCCTAAAGAGTATTGTGTTTTAGGAAAAAGTTGATTATCTTTATTGTCCGAAGAATCTTGTTCTGATAATTGTTTATTGAACAAATCCTCTAATGTATTTAAAGTCAAGTTATCATCCGTATCTGATAAATGGACACTGATATTCTCGACTGTCAAGCTAATATTTTCTCGTTCTTTATACAATAATAGTTTATTCGCATATGAATAAACTATTATTGTGAAAATCGAAAATAAAAAGAAAAACAAAATAAAAGAAAGTGTCGTTATTTTTCTGGATAGAGAACGTTTAAGCATTTTGGGAAATAAATTCATTCTCATTTATCACGAATAACATAGCCCATTCCACGAACAGTTTGAATATACGATTCTTTTCCTGGAATATCAATTTTCCCACGTAAATAACGGATATAAACATCGACAACATTAGTCTCTATTTCAGTATCTTGCTTCCAAATACCAGACAATAATTCCTCACGTGTCATAACACGGTTTGTATTTGAGATAAGCACATTTAACAAATCATACTCGCGTTTTGTCAAAGGAATTTCCACATCTCCTCTAATAACAGAGCGATTTTGAGAATTCAAAGTTAAATCACGAAAATCATTTTTAGTTGCGTTTATATTTCGACGTTCTGATTCAAAATCTTGCCTACGAAAAGCTGAACGTACACGCGCTAACAATTCCTCAATCGCAAATGGCTTAACAATGTAATCGTCTGCACCACGATCAAGTCCAGCAACAATATCCATGACAGAATCACGCGCAGTCATCATAATGATATATGTATTCTTTTCTGCTTGAAAACGTCTTGTGACTTCAAATCCATCCATCTCTGGAAGCATCAAATCCAGTAAAATCAAGTCAAAATCTTTGTCCAGTGCAGCGGCTAATCCGTCACGACCGTTATACTCAACAGTGACATTGTAACCCTCATGCTCCAGCTCCAAAGATACAAAACTGGCAAGATTTTTTTCATCTTCAATAATTAAAA
>CAZPYI010000209.1:0-3171 GCA_964590305.1 uncultured Streptococcus sp. | reverse complement strand
TCTTCTTGCATAAGCCTTCTTAATCCATAATAGTTCTATTATAGCAGATTTTAGAGGGTTTGATTTTGCCCAAAATTCACTAGGGGGTAGTAACTAAATCACCATCTATCAAAAATAAATATTTTCCCTCTTAACATTAACGATAATTCTATCTATAAAATATAAGTGTCTGCATTGTCTTGATAACAAAAAATTAGCGATTTACTGAGTGCTTAATTCTCTTGTCCATATTGAAAACCAGCCATGTCAAGTAGCTTCACTGGTGGGTAATCTACCTCATTGGATAAATCAGATTTTATTTTAAACCATAATGCCCAGACTTCTTTTAAGGATTGTTCCCCAAGTTTTTGGGTTAAGCCATTAGCTTTCAAAAATTTCCTAAAATATTGGTCATAGGCAGGAGTAGCTGCTTCGGTTCGTAGCATTATTTTTGTTAATAGGGTATCTGTTGGAGAAATACCTACCTTTGAATAATAATTTTTTAAAGCGGTTATTTTCTTCCAGACAAGTCTGACATAAGCTTCAATCTCTTTTTCATTTTGAGGATAGTTTTTTAACTCTGGAAAATCAACTAAAATTATTTGCACTGCTGAAATATGAATAAGATAATTATAATCCGTCAATAATTTTGATGACCCTCGCATCATCCCCCAACTTGCAAGGTATAAAGCTAAGCTACGAGCTAGGTAGTCGTAATCCTTGTCATCTTGATGCTCATCAAAATCCTTGAAAACAATTTCCCATGACCGATATCTACCATTTTCTTTAGTGTTACATTCAGATGAACGAAATTTCTCTATATTTTCAGCTATTACTTTTATATCCATAAATTCCCCTATGCAGCGAATACTTCCATCAGTTTGATTGTTCCGTCATCTAATTCATTAAATTATGACATTTTAACTGCCCTATATTATAAATAACAGGCTTGTTAAACGAATGTCTATCTCTATATTTTCTTATTATATCGCGCCAAGTAAGGCAACGGGTACGACATGAACACCATCCTGTCTTGTATAAGCTTGACTACCTGTTGTCACAATTATTTTTTGAACTTTAAACTCATCTTTAACTTTCTCCTCAAACCAATTTAGATGTCGGACATCATGAGTTGTAATGGCACTTTTAGATTTTACTTCAATTAAAACAATGACATCATCTTTTTCAATGATAAAATCAATTTCTCTTGTGCCGTCACTCGTTCTAAAATGTGATAATTCAGCCTCATTTACCTCAGCATAAACCGCCAAACTTTGATAAACAAATGACTCAAAAATTTGTCCCAAAAAACTTTTGTTAAGCGTTCCAATTACTTTAGGCGGTTGCCCAGCAAGTAGTGTTTCTCTTGTAATATTTAAAAGTGTAACACTTAAAGCTGGATCCAGCAAAAAATGTTTCGGTGCTTTGGCAATATTAGAAAAGATTTTCCCCATTTTTATCCAAGGTTGCAATTCTTCAATGATACCAATATTTTGCAACAAATCTCGATAGCTAGTCGCCGTTTTAGTTGAAGGCGAAATATTTTCATTCGCTAAGGCAGCCTCTAATATCGTTTTAAAACTTGTTGTTGTCGCAGTCGCTGCTGCATAAGTTTTTAGCCATGCCATTAAGGCTTTAGGCTTTCTCACGATGATATTATTTTCCTGAAAATCTCGTTCAATAATATTGTCAATATAACTTGTTAAAGACCTTTTAATAGCACGCTCACTCCTAACCCGAATACCCGGAAAGCCTGATTTATAAATTTCATCTATATAATCAGATAAAGTCAATGCCGTTTTCCCACTAACAGTCAATGCAACACCTGTTAATAAAGTCTTAATTGTTAGCACAGGTTCCGCCAGTTCACGTTCTTCAATGCTAAATGGTCTCATCTTTAAGCGTTCAATCCGACCAGAGCCGCTATGCAAACCTTGATGTAAACTAGGAGAAGAACCAGTTAATAAGACCGAACCTAGTGGTAAATCAGCATCAACTTCACGTCTAACAATATCCCAAATCTCTGGAAAACGTTGCCATTCATCTATTAAAACTGGCAACTCTTGCCTAAATAAAATTGATGCGTCCGCTTGCACAATACTTAATTGCTCACGCATATCTAAGTGATATTCAGTTTTTGAAAACTCTTGACAAGTTGACGTTTTACCGACATCTTTAGCGCCTTCTATTAAAACAGCAGGAAAATCTTCCAAATACTCCTGTAATAAGCTATCCATCAATCTTTTTTTATACATTATTTTCACCTATTCCCATTATTTTCGATTTTATATTACCATTATTTCTGGTTTTATATTACCATTATTTCGAGAAATTTTCAAAGACTGTTTATTGAACTGGACTAGCAGAAAAAACCGATTGGTTCTTGACAGACCAACATTTCCTGTGGTGTTTCAAAATCCTCTGCCACAAATGTTGTCAAATCTTCTTCGCAAAGGTTTTCAACGCCATACGCAATAAGTCTTGATGCTTGTTTCAATTCTGCTTTTTCAAGTAAATTTCTGACAAAACGCCCATTGCCAAAATCTTTTTGATGACTGACAGTTTCAAACAGATCGTCCAACTTCATATAATTCACCCTTTGATAAAATGCCATTTTCTTTCAAGATTTGAACATAAAGTCTTGCAACTGTTGCGATTATAGCCCCTTCTTATAACATTCCTACAAAATAATTTATTTTGCCATTTCCATCATTCATAGTACAATATAGAATAAGGAGATTTGACTATTATGACAACTTTAACTTTTAAGAAAACCGTGACGGTTTTAGTGGCAACTGGATTTGCTGTTTCTTTAGTGGCCTGTGGCAAGCAAGCTGAATCACCAAAGAAAAGCACCGTTTCTCAAGATACTGCAACCATTACGCTAGATTTTGAAAACGATAAAAAAGTCGATGAAACGAAAAAAATCACGATTATTAAAGACCAAACTTTACTTGATGCGCTTAAAGAGAATTTTAAGATTGAGGAAAAAAGTGGCTTTATCACGTCGATTGATGGTAAAGCTCAAGATGAAGCGGCTAATAAATATTGGCTATTTGATGTCAACGGTAAAATGGCCGAAAAAGGTGCTGCAGATATTCATTTGAAAAAAGGGGATACGGTTGCCTTTTACCTCGGAAGTTTTTAGGCTCTATAATAAATCGTGTGGGAAAATTTCCCAGGCGATTTTTT
>CAZPYI010000208.1:0-3217 GCA_964590305.1 uncultured Streptococcus sp. | reverse complement strand
AGCGTTACATTCAACCAGTACCCTGAAAAATTGTCAAATGTAAAACCAGTTCCAGTTTTTTCAAAGCGGTTATATGGAATGACAGTATCTTTTAGACCACCTACTTCATGAACTAAAGGTAATGTCCCATAGCGCATCGCCATCATCTGTGATAAACCACAGGGTTCAAAAGCGCTCGGCATCAAGAAAAGATCACAAGCACCATAAATCTGTTGAGCCAACTCTAAATCAAATGTGATATTTGCAGATAATTTCTCTGGATAATATTGAGCAAACCATGAGAAGGCATTTTCAAAATCTGAATATCCTGTTCCCAGCAAAACAATTTGGAGATCTTCCTGTAAGATTGCACTCAACTCGTTAACCACTAAATCAAAACCTTTTTGATCTGTTAAACGAGAAACGATTCCAATTAAAGGAACATCATCACGCACAGGTAAACCCACACGTTCTTGCAAAGCAGCTTTGTCTTCAATCTTACCACTCAAATCATCAATTGAAAAATTAGATACTAGATGTGTATCTGTTTCTGGATCAAAAAGATCTGTATCAATCCCGTTGACAATTCCTGATAATTTCCCTGACTCCATACGGATAACTTGATCAAGTCCCTTACCAAAAGCAGGTGTCTTAATTTCTTCCGCATAAGATGGAGAAACTGTTGTTACTCGGTCTGCATAAAGCACTGCTGCTTTCATCCAGTTTAGAGCATCATTCCAACGGAGCGTTCCATCAATGTAACGTTCGTCACCGACTCCAAACAATTCTCCTAACATTGTTGGACTAAATTGACCTTGAAACTCAATATTATGAATTGTGAAAACTGTTTTGATATCTTTATAAGCATTTACCCAATGATATTTTTCCTTTAATAGGAAGGGAATCATAGCAGTATGATAATCATGTACATGGAGGATTTCTGGAATGAAATCAACTTTTTCCATGAGTTCCAGAGCAGCTAATTGGAAGAAAGCAAAGCGTTCTCCATCATCCCACTCCCCGTATACTTGTCCTCGGAAAAAATAGTCCTGATTATCTATGAAGTAAAAAGTGACACCTTCATAAATAGTTGTTTTGACACCAACGTATTGTCGACGCCAACCAAGTTGTGTATAAAAATAGAGTAAATCTTCGATTTGACCTCCAAATTTTGTATCTACAATATCATAATAAGGCATTACAACAGCAACGTTATTACCTTTTTTCACAAGAGATTTGGGTAATGCTCCAATGACATCACCCAAACCACCTGTTTTGGCAAAAGGAGCACCTTCTGCCGCAACAAACATTATTTTCATTAAATTATATCCTCAACAATCTCTGTTGATTTCGCAACAACAACTGGATTGTCTTTTGTCCCACGAATGGTCACCCCTGGCGCAATGACAACGTTTTTGTCAATAACTGCATTCTCGACAACAGCACCTTCGCCAATTTTCACTTTCGGGAAAACGATACTATTTGAAACACTTGATTTTCTTTCAATGTAACAATTACGAGAAATGATCGAATGGTCTATGGAGCCTTTGATGATACTTCCAGATGCAAATTGTGAATTTTTAACAGTTGAACATGAATCAAAATAAGTTGACTCTTCATTCTTAACCTTTGTGTAAACTTTTTGATTTGAATAAAGGAGTGAATAGAACTTTTGTGGATCAAGCATATCCATATTGGCATCATAAAATGATTTTACAGACGAAATATTGGCAAGATAGCCTGTGTACTCAAAGGCGAGTGCGTTTTCAGAAACTGTTAAATCACGGAGTAAGAAACGCAACTTACGGGGTTCTGCTTTTTGAATTTCTTTTTCCATTTGTTCAATTAGCCAAGGAGTATCTACAATGTAAATTCCTGCAGACATTTTTTCAACTGCATCGCCAGAATAACCTTCGTGACGTCCAACAACAATATCAGTTTCGTCAATTTCTAAAATATCATTTGCTAAAGATACCATTTCTTTTGGTAGCTTTTTATAGACTACTGTAATATTACGCTTATTAGCATTGTGAAGGTGAATAACTTGTGTCAAATCTATGTTGCACAGAATATCACAAGACATGTAGATTGTTTGGTCTGAACCTGAACGTTTGAGATAAGTTAATATCTGATCATAGTAACTTGTGTCAGCAATTATATTGCCTTCACTAGTATTGTAGAAGCCAAGGTAGTAATGGCTAAGAAGTGTATTCAAACCCCATTCACGACCACTACGAATGTGGTCAAATATAGATCGAATATTTTGTCCACGAAAAATACCATAAACACTACGAACACCTGCATTTGCTAGATTAGATAATTGGAAATCAATCAACCGATACTTCCCATCAAATGGCAAACTTGCCAAAGGGCGTGTATCAGTCAAACCTTCCATCTCAGGAAAGCCGATTGCACTTCCAAGAATTGCAGAATATTTATCAATCTTCATTTGGTACGCCCACTACTTCATTATAACCAATAACTTGTACTTCTTCTGTGCCATCGATAACAACGTCTCTTCCAATTACAGCACCTTCTCCAACAATAGCTCTCGTTATTTTTGCACCTTCACCAATAACAGCACCGCTCATGATGAAGGAATCTTTGATTTCAGCACCTTCCTTAACTTGAACATTCGTTGATAAAATGGAATGGTCAACTTTACCAGAAACAAAACATCCGTCCACAACAAGTGAGTCTTTAACACTAGCACCTGAAGTGATAAAATTAGGTGGTGCGATCATATTTTTGGAATATATCTTCCAAGCATGATCACGGCTATGAAGGTCATTATCCTCTCCAATGTACTCCATATTAGCTTCCCAGAGTGATTCAATCGTTCCCACATCCTTCCAGTAACCTTTGAAGTTATAAGTATAGACACGTTCACCAGATTCAAGATAGGCTGGAATAACATTTTGACCAAAATCAGACATGTCAACTTCATTTTTCTCAGCATCAATAAGCATGGTACGAAGACGATCCCAAGTGAAAATATAAATTCCCATAGAAGCTTTTGTAGATTTTGGATTCTCTGGTTTTTCTTCAAACTCAACTATGCGATCGTTTGAATCGGTATTCATGATACCAAAACGACTGGCTTCCTTAAGCGGAACATCAATAACTGCTACTGTCAGACTTGCCTGATTGTCTTTATGAGTTTGTAGCATCTCGTCATAATCCATTTTATAAATATGATCTCCAGACAGAATCAAGACATATTCTGGATTGATACTAT
>CAZPYI010000207.1:0-3244 GCA_964590305.1 uncultured Streptococcus sp. | reverse complement strand
CTACTTTATAATCATCAGCTGCTGCATCTGTATCTAAAGCATCAGTTGTGATTGCTTTTTGATAAGCTGCATCATACTCACTGCTTGAGAATTTACCATAATTATATGCTGAACCAGTTGTGAACAAACCATAGAACGTTGAACCTTCTGGATAATCACCACCCCAAAGAACTAGTGCAACTTCAAAGTTTTGATTTTTAGTATCTTCAAGACGTTGTTTGAAGGTAACAAATTTTTCTTCAACAGTTAAGCCCGGAAGAGCTTCTTCCCAAGTTTGTTTGATATAGTCAACTGCTGACTTCGCTGCTGGCGAATCTGAATCTGCTGTAATAGTGATTGAAAGTGAGTCTTGACCCAACTCAGAGAGTCCTTCTTTAAACAGTTTCGCAGCTTCGTCTTTATCATATGAATAACCTGGTGATACATATTCAGCTAAATCAGTACCATCTGTCAGTTTTTCAAGACCAGTAGGAGCAAAAGCTGTTGCTGCCTTAGAACCTGTATCAACTGCAGCCTCAACAATACCGTTACGGTCAGTTGCTAAATTGAGTGCTTGACGGATCTTAGTATTTGAAAGTGATGGAACAGATCCAGTTTGGTTGTAAACCATATAAGCTGTTGTTGCTTCTGGGACTGTCACAACATCTTTATTGCTCTTATTAGCTGCATAAATTGCTGAAGTTCCAGAAATATTTGCTAAATCCAGTTCCCCATTTTTATACATTTGAACTGCAGTATCAGGTTTTTTGATAGTTTGAACATTAACTTTTTTAGTTTTAACATTGTCAGCATCCCAATAACTATCATTTTTCACGAGAGTAAAGGTTCCACTTGTCCCATTCCAATCTTCAACTGTGTAAGGACCAGAATAAATCATTTTATCAGAAGACGTTCCATAGTCACTACCAGCATCAGCGACATATGCTTTGCTTTGTGGTGCAAAGTTAGCAAAAGAAAGTAAATATTGGAATTGAGGACTTGGACTTGTTAGAGTGAAGATAACTTTATTGCCATCAGCTTTAACACCAAGATCATCAAGGTTAGTATTTTCACCAGAATTAATGGTGTCAGCGTTTAGGACATGCGCATCAGCAGCCAAGTAAGCATACTCAGAAGCTGTAGCTGGATCAACAATACGTTGCCATGTATAAACAAAGTCTTCTGCAGTTATTTCGCTACCGTCAGACCATTTAAGCCCATCACGTAGAGTTGCTGTGTAAGTCAACCCATCTTCTGAGACGTCAACGCTTTTAGCCAAATCAGGTTGTAGCTTCCCATCTTTATCAACTCTATAAAGATTACTTTCTGAGTTTCCGATAGCTATTGATGAATAGGTATCAGTTACTTTAGAAATATCTAAAGTAGAAATTTCCGTCGGTGTATACCAATTGATTTCATCAGTTGAAGATGATGAAGATGAGCTGCTTCCACAAGCAGCCAATACAGCTGTTGACACTAGGGTTACAATCCCAAGGCCAACACGTTTCCATGTTTTATTCTTTTGCGACATGACATGTCCTCCTAAAATTTAGTTTACCTGTGAGATTATAGCATAAAGTTTTCTTAAAGAAAACTCTTTTGCTGGATTTTTTTGTCAGGTTATCTAACACAAGCCTGTCAAAAGCTGACAAACTCGCTATTTGTCAGCATTTTATCTAACATTGCTTTTTATGTTATAATGTACTTATCTAACTAAAAAGGAATGTCCAATGAAAAAAATAGTTTCTCTGTTTATAATCACCCTTTCATTATTTTCTGGAATTGTTTTTGCAGATGATTTTGATGCCGCAGCTGAACACGCCATTGCGATAGAATCTAGCACAGGAAAGATTCTTTATGAAAAAGATTCTATGACGCCAGATGGCATTGCTTCAATGACAAAAATACTAACCATTTATATGGTCTACAAAGAAATTGAAGCTGGAAATCTTTCTTGGGATACAAAAGTTGATATTTCAGATTATGCCTATGATTTGACTGCGAATTCAGATGCTAGTAATGTCCCTATGGAAGCACGTGAATATACGGTGGAACAATTGGTAAATGCTGCTATGGTAGCTAGCGCAAATAGTGCGGCTATTGCTTTGGCAGAAAAAATAAGTGGGACAGAAAGTAATTTTGTTGACTTGATGACTGCACAACTGAAAGATTGGGGAATCACTGATGCAAAGTTAGTCAATGCATCTGGTCTTAATAATAGTTATCTCGGCGATAATATATATCCTGGGTCAAGCGAGACTGATGAGAATACTATGAGCGCTTTAGATATTGCTATCGTTGCGCAACATCTTATTACCGAATACCCAGATATTCTAACTATTTCTAATCAGACTACTGCTGATTTTGCTGGAACAACAATGACCACCTATAATTACATGTTAGAAAACATGCCTTTATATCGAGAAGGAGTTGACGGTCTTAAAACTGGAACAACTGAACTCGCTGGTGCTTCTTTTGTTGCGACTGCAACTACCAACGGAATGCGAATCATATCAGTTGTCATGAACGCTGATGGCTGGGAAGAAAATGAATTCGCTCGTTTTAATGTCACCAACAATATCTTAAACTATGTAGGAACTAATTATGAATTGGCCACAGTTTTAAAAACTGGAGATAGTTATGAAAACAGTGCCGCATTAGTTATTGATGGCAAAGAAGACTCAGTTTCAGCAGTTGCAAATAAAGATTTGATGGCAGTACTTCCTAAAAAACGTGATACTGATGGAAGTATCAATGTCTCAACAGACAAAGCTGGCTATGTAGCTCCTATCTCTAAAAACCAAATTATCGGAACTGCTGTATTTAATGACACAAATATCATTGGTGCTGGCTATATTGAGTCCGCGCCAAGTGTTGACTTAGTTGCAAAATCTGATGTAGAGCGCAGTATGTTTCTAAAAGTTTGGTGGAACCATTTTGTTAACTATGTTAATGAAAAGTTGTAATAATCTAAAAATTGTTCTAGCTTTATTCAAATAAAATTCACTCTATATCATTTAGTAAAAGAAATCGGCAGTTTTTGCCGATTTCTTTAATTTTGAAGCATACTGATTCCCAAAAGATTAGAAATCATTATCCTATCATTGGTTATTCTAAAAAATCTATAACAACACTTTAACTGTAATAACTTCAATAGACTTCAATCATTTTTTAACATAATACTTCATAATATGAATCTTAGAAAACGACAGACCATTATCAAGCTTGAACATAATAAAATTCTACATTATTAATAAAGGGTTTT
>CAZPYI010000206.1:0-3272 GCA_964590305.1 uncultured Streptococcus sp. | reverse complement strand
CTATGTTCCCGATTATATTAACTCTCAGGAGATAGGGGAAAGTTTTGAAAAGCAGATGAAAGAAGATAGTATTGACCAGCCAGAAGTTAATAAACAATTAATTTATATCAATCAAGTAGGTGCTACTCTTGAAAATTCAATTAATCAGACAGATTATCAAAATACAAAAGGTAAGATTGCTACTATTTATATCCCGCAAAAGTTTAAAAATGCACAACTTTCAATTATTAATACTGTCTTGGCGGAACAGTTTATTGGTACGACGATTACAAAAGATCAGTTAGATAGTCAAATTATTCCAAATGAACAACAACTATTTTATTTCAATGAAGATGGCAACGACTACCAAACGATTAGCGACATATTACCTTCAATTAGCCGAGCTAGTGATAAAAATCGAATTGTAGTGGTCTTAGATACTGATTGGATGACCGAACTAGAGGATAGTACATTAGCTGCTAATGTCATTAACAATGGCTTATTTAGTCCAGAAGCGGTGAGTGAAATTGCTCAATTAAGTCAAACTTCAGATTTTTCGATCAATCCAATTGCAGTTTATCAAACGGTTGCACTCAAGGTTCAATCACTTGAACATCAACTTCTAATGGCAACGATATTGCAAAAGCTTATATTGCTAATTTTGATTTTATGTGTTTATCAATATGCTAAGACGCTAATTGCAGCAAGGCAATCAGACTTTGTTAAGATGATTATCTTAGGTCGCTCAAAAGTAGCTATGAGCTTCTCATGCCTAATGAGTTTAATCAGTTTGATTGTGGTCTCTATTTGCTTAACTGTTCAATTAACAGGGCAAACAGAGCTATTCTTGCTAGTCCTAGTCTTGTTTTTAATTATAATTATATCAAGTGTTAGAAGTTTTTGGGTGCTGAGCAAAAATTATGCGCAGATATTGAAAGGGGAGTTGTCATGGCACTTGAACTATTAGAGGTTAATAAAAGTTATGGTTCGAAAAAAGTAATTGAAAATGTAACATTGAGCTTTGAGGCAGGTAAGAGTTATGCTTTAGTTGGTACTTCTGGTTCAGGAAAGACGACGCTACTCAACAGTCTAGGACGTCTTGAGAGGATAGATTCAGGCAAGGTATTACTTGATGGTCAAGATATTTGGAAAATAAAGGAAAGACAATTCTTCCATGATTATTTAGGTTACGTTTTTCAAAGCTATTCTTTACTCGAAAATAAGACGGTTAAGAAAAATTTGAGTTTGATTACTACTGATAAAGCTCGAATAAGTGAGATTCTTGAGAAAGTAGGACTATCTGATGCTTATTTGAACTCTAAAATTTATGAATTGTCAGGAGGTCAAGCACAAAGGGTAGCAATTGCAAGAATGCTCTTGAAGTCTAAAAAAATCATTCTAGCTGATGAACCCACCGGTGCTTTGGATGCAAAAATAGGTAACGATATCATTGACTTACTATTAAATGAGGTTAATGAAGAGCAGTACGTCATTATTGCAACACACGATCCAAATGTCTATAAAAAAGTTGATATTGTTATAGATGTGACAACCATAGGAGAAAGAAAATGAAGAAAAAAGTTGGATTAATCGCCCTATTAGTGATTGCCTTGTTGATCGGATTTATGGGTTTAAAATTAGTGACAAATCGGTCTACTTCTGTAAAGTCAACACTTGAAATAAATATATATACTTTATCACAAAGTGATACTGAAAAGTGGGAAAAAGTTGAAAAAGTGACCACAGAAACAGCGACCTATTTATTGAATGTTCAGCAGGAAACATCTGCTGAAAACATTTTCAAACATCTGATTGATGAAGGAGAAACATCTATTGGAGTTGGAATTAGCGAAGAAAGTGTCTCACTATATAATCAAACTTTAGATGATGATATTTTAAATTCAAAAAATAATCGGTTGATTGGTATTGATTATTTCAATTTTTCTAGCGAGGATACTGGTTTTGTAACTGCTGAATTTGATTATGGTGATGAAACGTTTAACAAACAGAAAACACAAACTAAACAATTCTTGAAGCAACTCTACGAAGCATCGCTTGTTAATTGATACTGCTGTTTCGATAATACCTACTAAATAATAGATCACCTAAAAACGACTTCCAAGTAACTTATTGGAATCTTATATGACCAATTCTATTGCAAGCAATCACTTGAATACATTGCACATGATCTATTTATAATAAAATAAGCCAGTTACAATTTGTACTGACCCCAAAAAGTTAGGCACTAAAAATCCAACCTATGGGGTGCGATACAGAATAAAGGCTTTTTTTCTTGTTTAAAGTGAGTTTTTCTCATGCTAATACTTTTTTTAGTTTTTATTCTGATGTTCTAACAATACATCTTGTATAGATACTCAAGCATATCAGAACGATACTCCTATTTAGGCTTTGTTCAGACGTTCTATTGGACACCTCAAGTAAAAGAGACAACCTTTGTTAGCCGTAACCTGGTTATTAGACACTTTTATTTAAAAAATGAAACACAAAAAATGCATTAACAAATCGTTAATACATTTTACTAATATCATAATAAAATAATTGTATAAAACCAAAGAATGTTGACTATTCAAACCAATGAAAACTGATAATCAACTATTCAATCAACCATTATTATAAGACCTTATAGCTTCTCTTACCTCTCCTACAGTAGAAGGCTTATCATCTCTATAGATGATACCATCAACATCATCACCAATTTCTACAACTAAAGGTTCAATTCCATCAATATTAACTTCAGGACAGAACGTAGAAAATCCTCCACCATATTCAGATGGAATTGCAATTATTGGAAAATTATCTGGAAGATCATTCATTTGTTCCAATGTAAATTCCATATCTTCTTTAGCTCTTTCAAGCATAATTGCTACAGTTTTATTTTCTTTATATACCTCGCTAGTTTCCTCTGAAGTGACTACTTTAGGAAATAGGCTAAAACTACCCAATACTAAGCTAACACTTAATAATGCAAGAACTTGTAAAATTTTTTTATTCTCATCTCTAATCCTCTTTACTTTAAAGACTTTCAACAACATTTACAGGATTAACAGTGACATAAATTTAGAAGAATAGCCAATCACTACGAGTATTGACATACTTAGTCTACCCTATTCCAATTAGCATCACATCTACAATCACATATTATTTTTATAGGGTTTTATAGCTTCTCTTACCTCTCCTACAGTAGAAGGATTATCATCTCTATATTTGATAGTAATCTCATCTTCATCAAACATTTCTAAAACGAAAGGTTCACTAGTATCTTCACTAGTAAA
>CAZPYI010000205.1:0-3273 GCA_964590305.1 uncultured Streptococcus sp. | reverse complement strand
TCCCGACCATAGTTTGAGATCACCAGCTTGAATATTATTGACTTTTTGCGCATTAGTTGTGAACTTTTTATCTAAAACCTGATACTTTTCATTCCCGTTAACATCTTCCATTTCTATCGTTAGAGGTAGTAATTCTTTAAACTCTTGAGCAGCTCGACTCTCATTTAAAATGATAGTAAATTCTTTACCGTTTATAGTAGCAATAATCATATCCGATTCCTCACTTTCAATGAGTTGGCTGGATTGGTTTTGATCCATTAAAGAATTCTGATCTGCTGGCTGACTACTAGTCTGATGTTGACTGATATCTTTTTGGCTATCAGAATCCGAACAGCCGATAAGAAAAAAGCTGTTCAATGCAAAAAAACAGTTTCATGTTACTCCTCTTTAAAGTGTTGAACGGCCTCAGTAAATCTCCCTATCCCATCTTCTAACACTGATTTTGGACAGGCATAATTCCAACGAATAAAGAGATTCCCATTACCACCAAAAATAGCACCGTCAGATAAAATCAATCCACTTTCTTTTCGGATAAAGTCACACAGTTCTTTTGTATCGCGAGTTATAGCAGAACAATCCAGCCATGCCAGATAGGTTGCTTGGGCAGAAACGATTCGTATTTCTGGTAATTCCCTATGCAACTGTGTCGCCAAAAAATCCCGATTTTGGGTCAAGTAAGAATTGAGGTGTTCTAACCAGCTTTCACCTGCATTAAAAGCTGCTTGAGTCGCTTCTATGGCAAATGTATTAGGCTCTGCAACCTCATCGGTGTTTATGGCCCGATTGACCAGTTTGTATAACTCTGTATCAGGTACAGAAATGATCGCACTTTGTAAACCTGCGATATTAAAAGCTTTTGATGGCGACAAACAAGTCATTGTTATTTCTGCAATAGTATCTGAAACCGAAGCCATTGGAGTATACTTGGCATCTGGGTGGACAAGATCACAATGCACTTCGTCTGACAAAATCAGCACATGATGTTTCAGGCATAACTGCCCTATCCTTTTTAATTCATCTTGTGTCCACACTTTTCCATTAGGGTTATGAGGATTGCAGAAAATCATCAAACTCGTCTTTTCATCAGCAAGTTTCGCCTCCAAATCTTCATAATTGATGCTATAACTACCATCGGCATATTTCAGAGGACTTTCTAATACATGACGATTGTTATTGATGATGGAATTATAAAAGATGTTATAAATTGGCGTCATCAAGACAACCTTATCGCCTTGACGTGTCACCTTACGTACAATAGATGAAATTGCTGGTACAGCTCCCGTGCAGAACATCAGCCATTCTTTTTTCAAAGTAAACTGATGACGTCTTTCCCACCAAGAAATATAGGCGTTAAATAATGAATCTGGCACTATATTGTACCCAAAGGCACCCTTATCTAAACGCTTTTGGATAGCAGAGATTATTTCAGAAGTTGTTTCAAAATCCATATCAGCTACCCACATGGGGAGCTCACCCTCATTGACATCCCACTTGTAAGAATTGACATTTTTCCTATTGATAACCTTATCAAAATTATAATGCATGGCATAAACATACCTTTCTCAATTCAATCTCTGTTTCACTTGCATCAATAGCAGGGTCATCAAAAATAATCTCACCAATAGCATCCGCGCTAATCTTTCCAGAAATTGGATTTTTAATGCTAAGAATGTCAGACCTAATATCTGCCTCCACTGTCGAATACTCAAAAGCAAGATCAGTATTAATGAGTTTACAATTCTCCATAACCAAGTTTTTCATATAGCACAGTCCTTGGTTACTTTCAATAGTGCAGTTAATAAATGTAACATTTTCAGAATTCCAACCAAGGTATTCTCCAACAATCCTCGAATCACGAACAACGACATTCTTACAATTCCAAAAAGCGTCTTTTGTCAGCAAGGTGGCATTAGAAATCTCAATATTTTCTGCGCCATCAAAAGCATAATTTCCTGTAATTCTAAGATTATTTGCTTTTACATTTTGACTATTCATCGCAAAATAATCACCAATAACGCTGACCTGATTCAAATTAATATGGTCACATGACCACATCGTTTCCTGCGCATCTGTTAAAGTAACACGATTAAGTATCACATCAGAGCAGCGACGAAAAGTCTTTGGAGCCTGAATGATACTATCTGAAATCTCAATATTTTCTGTATACCAAATGCCTGAGCGTGCTGTGTCCAATAAACTGATATTAGTTGCTTTTATATTTTTGGAATACCAAAGAGGGTATTTCCAGCGAAAGGAAACATCAGTTAAAATAATATGTCGACTCTCTTTTAACGGTGATTCTCCATCCGCAAAAATGGAATGACTGATATTTGCATTTTTTTCTTGAAAACAGGCACGTTCTCCTGTCAATAATTGATCTTTTAGTGTTTTCATGTTCAATTTTCCCCTTAAGAATCAACGACGACTCTTTACCCCACTACTTTAGCATGATATAATTAACATAACAAATACTTATATTAAATATCAAATATTACTAAAACGTATAGGAGATAGCTATGGATATCCGGGTCTTAAATTACTTTGTCAGTATTGTTCAAACCAAAAGCATTTCTAATGCTGCAAACGTGCTACATGTCACACAACCAACATTATCGCGTCAAATTAAAGATTTAGAGGAAGAATTAGAGACTATCCTTTTTCATCGTGGTAGTCGCGAAATTCAATTGACTGATGATGGACAATACCTTTACAATCGTGCTATTGAAATTTTGTCTTTGGTTGAAAAAACAGAAAATAATATCCGCAAATCTGAAGATATTGCAGGTGAAATTTATATTGGTGCCGCTGAAACGCAATCACTTGATAGTATCGCAAACGCCATAAAAAATCTGATAGACTCCTATCCCGACATACGTGTTCACATGCGTAGTGGGAATGCTGATAGCATCTTTGAACATCTCAATCAGGGGAGTTACGATTTAGGTATTATACTGGGTAGTTTTGATGTCAAAAAATATAACCACATGACATTAAAAAATCGAGATAAATGGGGAGTCCTCATTCCCAAAGAACACCCTCTCACCCAAGTCAATCATCTAACATTAGCAGATGTTATAACTTACCCATTGATTACCTCTTCTCAATCCACAATTGACACTTCTATGTTTGCAGGGCTTGGTGAATATCATATTGTTGCGACATATAATCTACTATACAATGATTCCTTACTTGGTAAAGCAGGTCTCGGAGGTGCCATCTGTTTAGATGGCATTATTTATACATATTAAAATGACAGGTACCTGGTGTTTTTTA
>CAZPYI010000204.1:0-3286 GCA_964590305.1 uncultured Streptococcus sp. | reverse complement strand
TACATCTTTCCCTTCACGACGCTCTTCCGATTTCTCAACAACTTTACCTTCAATTTCAATCACATCTTCTTTTGCCACGCAAAAGCCCCCTTAAATTTCGATTTGATGTCCTCTAAAAATAGAGAAAACAATTATAAGCCAGACTTGCCTATTGTATCACATTTTATCTTCTCAAGCAATAGAAAGAAACCATTTTATTTTATTGTCAATATCGCGTTCTTCACATCAGCAAAAACATTTGATATTTCTTGATTTCCTTGAATATCTGAAACAAGGCCTTGACTCCTATAATGCTCAATAATAGGTTCACCTTGGGCAACGTTGACATCTAAACGACGCTGTACAGTTTCAGGCTTGTCGTCTTCACGCTGATAGTAATCCTCTTCATTGTAATCTGCTGGCGGATTAAAAATTTTATGATAAGTTTCACCGGTTTTCCGATTAATTATTCTCCCACTCAAACGCTCCAGTAAAGAAGAAGGTTCTACATCAATATTGATAACAGCATCTAATTTTATTCCAAGGTTTGAAAGGGTTTCATCCAATGCGTAGGCTTGTTCAATAGTACGTGGATAACCATCAAGCAAGAATCCTTTTTTTGCAATATCATCCTGGGCTAGTCGCTCCTTAACAATTCCATTAGTTACTTCATCAGGAACGAGCTCACCTTTGTCAATATAAGATTTTGCAAGTACTCCCATCTCCGTCTGATGAGTTATTGCTGCACGAAACATATCACCAGTTGAAATATGAGCAACTCCAAACTCATCAACAATTTTTGCAGCTTGAGTCCCTTTGCCAGCACCGGGTAAGCCCATGATTAAAAGATTCATTCTAGTCTCCTTATTTTGTTTTTAAATCAATTCAATAGTAGCATACTAACCAGTATCGAATTGATTTAAAAACAAAATTGAAGAACAGGGAATCTTCCCCGATCCTCAATTTGATTTTCTACAATTTTTTTCACTATAGTCTTAGTTTATTGTAAGTCTAATGGTGAATTTCACTCAGTTGAATTAATAAATCCAACATATTGTCTTTTCAAAAGGTACCCTTCAAGTTGCTTCATTCCTTCAATACCTGTCGATATCAGAATCAATAAGCTTGTCCCCCCTAAAGCGATACTACTCGAAAGATTCATAGCCTGTTGAGCGACAATTGGAGTTAATGAGATAAAAGCAAGGAAGAGTGAGCCTACAGTTGCTAATTTTTTCAATAAAGATGACATATATTCTTCAGTCTCATGTCCTGGTCTGACACTCGGAATATAAGACGCGTTCTTTTGTAAATTTTCTGCCGTTTTTTCAGGATTAACTTGTACAAACGTGTAGAAAAATGAAAATAAAATAATTAACACTGCATATATTACCATACCCACAGGGGTTTGGTAATTTAGTACAGATTGTAAAGTAGTCAACCAAGGTATATCTTTCCCATTTTGAATCAAAGGAATAATTGTACTTGGAATAGTTGTAATCGAGCTAGCAAAGATAACGGGGATAACACCAGCAGGATTAATTTTCAACGGAAGATAGGAGCTTGTTGGAGCACCTTGAGCCAACTTCGTATATTGAATAGGAATTTTATATTCTGCTTGTTGAACAAAAGTTGTGAAAAATACAATTGCTAGAACAGCCAAAATCAAGAAACCAACGATTATATACGAAGACAAACGATCACTAGAACGAACATTGACAAAGAAATCTTCATATACTGTCGAGATAGCCCCAGGAATTGATGAAATAATCCCCGCAAAAATTATCATCGAAACGCCATTTCCAAATCCTTTATCAGTAATCTGTTCTCCAAGCCAGTTAACAATCATACTGCCTGTTGTCAATAAGACACCGATCAATACATAGGTTTGAATTCCTGGACTAGATACAATTGAAACACTCGATAGAGCATTAAAACCTGTAGTAATCCCAATAGATTGAACAAAGGCAAGAATTAAAGAAATATAACGTGTCGCTTGATTGAGCTTCCTTCTGCCAACTTCACCTTGCTTGCTCCACTCTACAAACTTGGGAAGAATATCCATTTGCAGTAATTGAACAACGATTGAGGCAGTAATGTAAGGACTCACTCCCATTGAGAAAACTGAAAAATTACTCATTGCATTACCACTAACAAGGTTAAGCATGTTTAAAAATGGTAATTCTCCCATTTGACCTAAACTCTTAGCATTGATTCCAGGAACTGTAATGTGTGTACCGATTCGAAACACAAGAATGATAAAAAGTGTAAAGAAAATTTTATTCCTTACATTTTTTACCTTAAATGCCTCTTTTAGTAATTTAAAGAACATAATGAGCACCCCTCATTAGATAACTTCAACTGAACCACCTTGAGCTGTGATAGCTGCTTCAGCAGATTTTGAAAATTTAGCTGCTTTCACAGTCAATTTTTTAGTTAATTCACCATTACCAAGAATTTTAACTCCTGATTTTTCGGCACGAACAATTCCAGCTTCTTTAAGTACAACTGGAGTTACTTCAGCACCGTCTTCAAAAACATTTAATTGTTCTAAGTTAACAAGTGCATATTCTTTTGCATTGATATTTGAGAATCCACGTTTTGGCATGCGACGGAAAAGTGGTGTTTGACCACCTTCAAATCCGAGACGTACTCCGCCACCACTACGAGATTTTTGCCCCTTTTGACCACGTCCAGATGTTTTACCATTTCCAGATGATGATCCACGACCTACACGATTGCGAACCTTACGAGATCCTTGAGCTGATTTTAATTCATGAAGTTTCATTATTTTCTCCTCTTTGCGTACAATGCTAACGCCCATATACAGGAAAAAGGTATTCTGCATATAGACTCGCCTATACAATTTTGTTTTAAGTCACAATGATATTTCAAAGTGACTTAAGTTTATTATTATATTTGAAATGCAATATGATACAACTAGTCTAAAACTTTAAATATTAAATAATCTAAAATAATTCAACTAGCTCTCTCTGTTAAAATTTAGAATATCAAACTCGTTATCAGGGACGCTATTGAAGCGCAACTGCATTACTTATTTAACATCTTCAACAGTAACCAAGTGTGAGATTGCATTAACCATTCCACGAATAGTAGCATGGTCTTCTTTAATAACTGAGCTATTCAATTTGCCAAGCCCAAGGGCAACAACTGTTTTGCGTTGTTCTGGTTTACGACCAATTGGAGACTTAGTCAAAGTAATTTTAATTTGAGCCATGATATCTCCTTTTCTTAAGCTAAATCAGAAACTGAAACCCCACGAAGGGCAGCTACTTCTTCAGCACGTTTT
>CAZPYI010000203.1:0-3286 GCA_964590305.1 uncultured Streptococcus sp. | reverse complement strand
CCCAATCGCCACCATTGCCCATGAAACTATCAAACTTAATGCCTAACTGATAAGCACGATTATAAACATACCACGTACATTGATCTTGTGGATAAGAAGCTGAACCACTATAGGCTTGACCACTGAATGGTGTTTCTACTTCCCAACCGCTCGGAATACTGGAAGACATCACTCCATTAACAGCTTCTCCACTTGAATCATTGCTGAAGCCTACATGGTCTTTGAGTAAGTCATACCATTTTTGGGCATCATCTTGTAACTTGTCTGCTTTCGTTTGACCGTCACTTAAAGCGACACCCTCATAATATTGTGACCAATCTAAACTAGCCTGTCTAGGGTCAGTAGAAACGCTCACAAGGTCTTTAGTTTTCTTGTATGCACCGTTTAACTCAGTAGACACAAGTTTTAACTCAACGTCCATTGACAGTGTTCTACTTTCAGCCTTAGCCCAACGATTGCCATTGACCGTATTAGACCAACCAGACCATTGAAAGATACCTGCCACACCACCGCCGATATTTTCGGCTTTAGGGTCAAAGCCTGACTCCCTTTCAGCTACTGCTAAAGCACCACTTGCACCTTGAATGCTAAAGCGTTCTTTACTCATAAGATAGTTAGCTATATCAATAACATTTTGAGCCTTTTCTTCTGAGATATTAGCCTTACTTGCTAGGTCTTTTGATGTGATGTTTAGACTACCCGCAGAACTCGAAAAACTACCCGCACTTGATGAAGTGCCACCTGCCACAATGACAAGTAAAAATATAAAAAAAATAGGTATAAACATACCTATCAGAAATAAATGTTTTTTCTTTTTCATTTGATTTTCTTTCTAGGTATGTTGATACCTCACTTTTTCTTAAATAAACTAACCACAAACCAAACAGGGATAGCAACTATCCCAACAAAAATAGTTTTGATGATTTTCATAATTATTTTCCTTTCCTCTCAATAATACCGCTATCGAAAATACCACGTTTTGCGTTGGCGGTTTTGATTTTAATATCTCGTTTTTGACTTTTGTCAGAAGTTGGTAATTGGGGCTTTTCAGTAAACAACTCTTTACTCAAACGTTCAACTTGACCTTTTTGTCTGGCTTTTCTTGCTGGCATATCTGTTTTTATACCGTCCGAAAACTTGCCTTTAAGCTCATCTTTTCGTTTTTGGTAATTGATAGCTTGTGATGTTTTATCTCTCAAAACCTTATTTTCAGAACGTTGTAGTTTATTGCTATCAAATTTTGCAAGTTTCTTTTCAGCTTCATTTTTAGGCATTAAACCAACAGAACTTGAAAATTTAGTTTTCAATTTATCTTTAGAATCAGTCAGAGCTTGTTTAGTATCTGAAAAAGCACCTTTTGTATTTTCCCACTTACCTTTTAAGTTGCTCATTGTCTCTTTTCGTTTAGCTATGGCAAGTTGTTTAGCTTTTTCATCTTGACCGAAACGCAGGTTGTCACTTGTTTTAACAGCACCTTTGACACCTTTTTTAGTGAGCGTTTTGCCAACAGTACCTGCCTTTTTCAGACCGTCAACTTTGTTTTTCGACATTTGATTATGAGTAGATAGACCATTACTTGATAGACTACCACTAGAAGTTGAGAGAGCAGGTGTTTTGTTAAAGTTAAATGGATTTTTGGCATTAGACAGACTTGGTAATGACTTGACAGAATCAAGACTACCTTTTGCCAATTCAGAAACACTTTTCTTAGCTGTATCAAATAGAGAAGTCAACTTATCTCTTTGTTTCCACAAAAGGAAATACAAAGCGAACTGTATGAAAATTGAAATATAATATGAATGTGACACATTTCTAAATGCCATTTCCACAAAGCTATTAAAGATAAGCCCCATTTGCACACCTAATAGACCAGATACTGATAAAGCCGTAAACACGACGATTCTTTTTGCCAAATTACCAGCCATGTGTTCAAATTGTGGCAAAATAGACAAGACTAATATAATAGGTGCTACAAATATCGCAAAAACAACAATTAACTGTAACACCCACGTGTACATTAATGTACCAACTGTAATCACAGTTAAAACAAAACCTTTAAACAGAGAAGCTAATGCAACCATAAATTTATCGGCTATACTTGAAAACCCTAATTTTGTGAAGCCAGCTTCTTTATTTTTCTTAGCATATTTACTAACCGAATCAGTATCGCCTTTTGTTGCAAGTAATGCCGTTTGTTCACTTTGTACCGAATTTTCAGGTAACTTATTGGTATCAAAGTTCATTTCCTTAAAGGGTTCTTTTACAATGACATTAAATAATTGTGTTTTCAAAGCATTAATTGTACTATCAGACACCTTATCATTTGTCGTTGAAACATTAGCCGTGAAATTGGTTGTAGAAGTTTTTTCAGTCGTATCATTTGCGATTGTTACCTTTGATAAGTTATTAATCAAAGAACTTGTAAAAGTGTCTGTAAAACTTTTAGTCACATAAACAATGCGAGTAATGACATGTGTCCCTTTATATGCACCGCTTCCATTTGAAACTGATAAGAAAAAAACACCAGCTACAACTATACGAAGTATAACACCTAGAATTTTATTACCAAACGGTTTACCTTCTGACAAATCTTTGAAAGCACTAATACCCACAAAGACCATAGCCATTGGAAAGATAACAGGTAAGAGTAGTGTTTGCAGAATAGCTTGCATTTTAGATACAAAATCATCTAAATACTGAAAAATATCAATATTAGATACTGCCGATAAAATCAATGAATCTAATAGAAACATCAATTTTGAACCTGCAAAAATCAACTGTACTACCCAATTAATGATTTTAGGGAACGCTTCTTTAGCACCAAAAAAACCTTTATCCTCAATATACATATAACTTGTATAAGCTGATAAGGCTGACATATCTTTTGCATTAATAGCACCTGCTTCTTTAGCTAGTGCTTCTTGATAATCATTTGAACTATCAATTGTACCAGCCTTTGTTAAAATAGCACTATTATAAGCATTATTTAATGTTGTAATAGCAGAAGCAGTTTTTGTTTTATCATATCCCGCATTTGATAATTTTGAAATAGCCCCTTGATAGAGTAGATTATATTTTTGATAAGTTTCTTCTGTAATCGGAATCGCATTATTACCTTGTGTTTGATTACTTAGATTTTTAATCTCATTAATAATGGTTAGAACTGCTTTATACTCTGGAGTATTAACAATATCGCCTTGGGCATTTGTTACAAACTCAGGTGCTTTAAAAACACTATCAGAACCAATAGTATCATTAGTGACAACTGCATTACCTGTGTCTAAAG
>CAZPYI010000202.1:1709-3310 GCA_964590305.1 uncultured Streptococcus sp. | reverse complement strand
TAACCAAGCATGGTAAACGTCAAGAAATTCATCACCTTCAGCTTCGTTCCAACCATGCCATGCTAAGCGTAAAACACCATTTTCAGCATCTAAATCATATTCTTCAACTTGAGCTTCAACGTCAAAACCAAATGTTTTAAAGTGGAAGTGTGTGTCGTTTTTTAGAACAGTAGAGTCTTGGTTATACATGTGTATGTCTGATGAATTTTCGTAATAAGTTTCCCATTTACCAGCGTCAAGCAAACCGTCAAGGATTTTGTCAAAGTCAAGGTCTTTAAAGACAACTTCGTTTGAAACAAAGTTATCAGTCAAACCTGGTGTGAATTTTTCTGGAAAATTAATAGATAACATGAACTATACCTCTTTTATTTGTTAATGGAGATATCATAAAATATTTTAATTGTACATACAACTATTTTGGCTCAAAAAAAATAAAAAAATCGGAGTTATTTATTCTCCGATTATCTAAGCTTTTCGGCATTGAGATTGATGATAGAAGCCAAGTTATCTGCGTAATCATCACCAAGAAGTGCTTTGTAACGAATATGCAAATCATTCCAAGCTTCTTGAATATCAGGTAGTAAATTTCTGCCTTTATCAGTAAGATAGATACGTTTGGTACGTCCTTCAGAAATAATTTGAACATAGCCTTTGTAAGTTAACTTTTCAATAAGACGGGTTAAGGTTGGTGGAGTGATGCAAAGTAGTTCGGCAATATCTTTTTGTACTTTACCATTTTCTTTATTTAGAAATAGTAAGAATGGTTGCATATGAAGGTGTTAGTCCAAGTTTCTGGAAATATTTTTCCATGAATTTATCAAGGGCACGGTCCAATTTTTTTATAGAAAAAACAAGGCATGTGTCTAGATACTCTTGGATGTTATTGTGCATGTAAAATTCTCCTATAAAATATTATATTTTGTGAGATAATGATAATAAAATAAAAATAAAATTGCAAATTATTTGTTTTATTATGAGAGTATTTTGCGGGAGAAGTACTATGTTTGTGGAATTTTAATCTAAATTAAAAAGAAGGATAAAATCGATTAAGAAATAATTTTATCCTCTCTTTAATATCATGTTAAATAATAAAAATTTTATAGCAATGGTAGAATGATGTTAACCCAGAACCAAGAAAGTGGCATGACGAGAATCATGGCTGGTATCATGTCGGCAATTGGGAACATTTTCAGTTTGACCATACGGAAACCTGTGGCAAGCATTAGAAAACCACCGCAGGCTTTGAAATCAGCAATCATATCAGGGGTTGTAAGTGGTACGATGAAGGCTGATAAGAAGAAGAGGCAGCAGAAAATGATAAATTGTGGAATGGCAACAAGTGATACCACATAACCTAGATTACAAGCAAAAATAGCTGCTGTAAAGAAGTCCAAAATTGATTTTGAAATCAAGATTGTTGAATCACCAGTCATTCCTGCATCTAGACTACCATAAATACCAGTACCGCTTGCGCAGAAAAGTACGATAACGGTTAACAAGGTAGCAAGGTAATCTTCATGAGATAGTGATGAATGATCATTTGGCACGATTTTTGCCATGCTACGTTGCATGAGGGCACCACCTTTGTTAATCCAATCACC
>CAZPYI010000202.1:0-1699 GCA_964590305.1 uncultured Streptococcus sp. | reverse complement strand
GGAGAGCAAGCCCAATCCCTGTTCCGATAACGATGGCAAAGATAACAGCGGGCATGTATTTCATCAATCCGATAGATGAAATACCCATTCCCATTGAGCAGACCCCAAAAATCATATTGATTTGTGTCTTGAAGTCTTCTGATAATTTGTTTCCAACAAGACCACCTAGTAGCCCTCCAAAAACGACTGATAGGGCATTAATGATGACGCCAGTAGGCATACAATTTTCCTCCTTCATAAGAAACAAAGTCATTAATAGCTTGAAAACATTAGAGTTGACTGCTAGACCGTGTTCTATTATTGTGAATTCTTTCTTTTCTGTTACATTTTAACACCAACTTTTAAAAAAACAATTCAGATTTTTGTGATATACTATTCTGAAATGGAATAGTATTAAGAATAGGAGCAGGAAATGAATTTCCAAAAATTTCAAGTCTTTCTTAGCTTGTGTGAAACGTTAAATTACACCGAGACAGCAGAACAACTCTATACGACGCAGGGAAGCATTTCAAAGCAAATCATTGCGCTTGAAAAAGAATTGGGTGTGATTTTATTCAATCGTAAACATCGTCAAATTTCTCTGACAGAAGAAGGGGAGATTGTGCGAGTTTATGTTCAAAAGATTATGGGCACTTTTCAAGAAATGCAAGAGACATTGGAGGATTTGTGTGAACAAGAAAAACATAAACTAACCATCCATGGTATTCCAAGTATGTCTTCCTATCCTATTATTTCGGATATTGCAGCCTTTCAAAAGCATTATCCTGATTATACGGTTGTTGTTGAGGAAGAAGAGACTGATCAGCTGATGCATAGTTTAGACGATGGCATTTGCGATGTGGTCTTTACGCGTTCTTTTACCGAAGTTTCTCCTGATATTTATGATAGTCTAACTTTGGATTATGACCGTTTTGTCTTGGTTTTGCCTGAAAATCATCCCTTAGCCAACAAGGAAAAACTTGATTTGGCTGAATTGAAAGATGAGACATTCTTCCAACTTGGCAATAAAACGCAGTTGCTCCAAAAAGTACGAGAACTTTGTCATACCTATGGTTTTGAACCGAAAATGGGCTATCAAGGAAATCGTATCAATCTCATCATTGACTTTATTGAAAAAGAAATGGGTGTTTCGGTGATGATGGAAAAATTGGTTGCACCGTTTAAAACGAAAGCAATTATCTGTCGTCCGTTGGAGGTTGATATGGTGTCAGAAATGAATCTAATCCGTCGTAAGAAGAAAACAACACCAGTTTTGGATGTATTCTGGAAAGGAATGCAAGAAAAATATTCCAAACAGGAATAGGAAAACGCCCAACTTGAATTGTTTATCGGTGATTGAAGGTTTACACTTTTAATATGAAATCTTTAAGAAGGAAGTAAATCTTATGTCAGAACAACCTTATGATTTGCGTAAAGTCTTGGAAGAACTTAAAGAAATTCCAGGACAATACCATGAAACGGATGTTGAAATCGATCCAAACGCTGAAATTTCTGGCGTTTACCGTTATATCGGAGCTGGAGGTACCGTAGAACGTCCAACTCAAGAAGGTCCAGCAATGACCTTCAATAACATTAAGGGATTCCCTAATGTTCGTGTCAATATTGGTACAATGGCAAGCCGTAAACGTGTTGGTCATATTCTTCATCATGATTACAAAGACCTTGGCCATCTTTTGAACAAAGCCGTTGAAAATCCAGT
>CAZPYI010000201.1:0-3314 GCA_964590305.1 uncultured Streptococcus sp. | reverse complement strand
TAAATTAGAAGAATAATCCTACTCATTTTTCTAATGGAGAAAACCAACGTCACAAGTAAAATTACTGATTTGTTCCCAAAGTTAGACACTCATTTCAAAGGAAAAATCGATCGTACCAGATTAAAGTTGATGTCTATGTTTGTAATTGTCCACTGTAAGGTCCAAACGGTCGGCTTTGAGAAGCTTTCAAAGGCTTTTGATAGCCAAAGCATTATACTCTTCCAGTTTGAGGCGATTTCAGTGATTTATTGCTGGTTTTATCTTAGACGCTGACTTGATTGCTAAAATGATCTTCTCCTTATTACCAGAAAAATAATAGCTTAGTCAGTGCAGTGATTACCTAACTGCGGAAAGAAAAGATATTGGTGATACATGGATTAAACATCTTAATGACAAGTAAATAAGATATTAGATCCGCATCAAATATTTGATCCATTTTTATTAAAACACATGGTAGAAAAACACAGAGTATATTCAAATACGGTCTTTCTTATGTGGCTAGCATTTGATTAAACTCTAAGGATCAATCATGTATCAATATCTTTGAATTTTTGTAATGTACTTAGAAAACAAATAATAAGCCAACCAAGCCCCGTTACTTATTAGATTCAAAAAGACAAAGACAAGTAATCAATTAGTACAATCTAAAACGAACCACTATTAGCTATTATGAGAAATTGAATTAAATAACCATCTCTGATTTTGGAAATTCTATGGGAAGCAAAACTATGCAATTTCTATAAATAAAAAGAAATTTACCAAGTAAAATACTATTTAAAATCCTAATCAAAAATACAAATTAGGATCTATTCTTAACTTTCGATGCCGATGGTTTGCTATCCCCAGCATCTATCAACACAATACTTGAATCATTGTCTAATTTAAGCTCCCTTAGGATACCATTTACTTTAATAAGTTCAGAATTATCAAAATATAGGATAACTTTGATGCTTTGATCTGTATCGCTTGCCTTTTTATAAATATCCACTTGATTTTCCAAATTCATCTTTAACTTGGAATTTGACGCTAACTTAAATTCAATCAAAGTTTTATTTTTTGATCCTTTTGATACAGCATAGTCTACAGGACCTCTTCCATTATTGACTTCTCGATTAACATCAAATGGAGATGAAAACCAAGTTAGACGGTAAATAACTTGTAAATCAGCTTCTCTTTTTATAGGCTCACCTTTGTAATAGAATAGTTTATAACCATCTTTATTTTCAATAACATCTTTCAAAAACAATATTCTTCTCATCGCCTCATCGTATGAACTTATAGGTTGAATTTGGTAAAAATTAGTATTTTCAATTAGTTGACTTATCAACTGTTGGACATTTTTTTTGAAAATAGCTTCAACTTCCTGAACCTTCTGTTGTGAAATGTTTTTTGCTCCTTCTTTATTTTCTTCTTTCAACTTTATATAATAACTCAAGATTAAAGGAAACTTTTGAATTGTGCTATTTATAGCTTTAGAGATATCTTTTTGTGAAGGATTCTTTTTTTTCCTATGTCTACCTTTTCCAACTAAAATGGGCGCAGGTAGTTGAGAACGATAAAAGTTATTAATCTCACTTCGCAATTGATCATTAGAAATGCTATTACATATTCCTAAAAAATCTCCTTTTAGATCGTGGCTATTAATCCAGTTTTCATCTTTGGTTAGTAAGTCCTTGGGAGTTAAAATAACATAGTCATTATTGATATATGGTAAGATAAATCGTTTTGGCATCCAGCGTTCTATTGTATAATCAAAAAAGACTTTATCTACATATATCTCTTTAGTTTGTTCTTTTTTAAGGTAATTTCTTGCGAAAATTTCAGTATACTTCAATAAATAAGATTTAATCAAATTACAAGAAAAGTCACTTATATTATCTTTACCTACGCCCAATTGAAACAATCCTACTTTTTCAATGTGAGATGAAATAGTTATTGTCTCATTATTTAAATCATCATAGACAACATGCATATTATCTGACATGGCCCTCCCAAATTTCATGCCTAACCCGCTTCCATTATTGCCATCCACACTGTAACCTAGCCAATTTTGCTTAACTTCGGAAAACTTATACCACGATTTTATTTCTGCTTCTGTAAGACCCCCAAGTTCAGATTTAGTTTTAAGAAATGTCAGATATTTCAACATATCCTTATGTATAGCCCCATATTCTATTTTCTCACTTCCGAATAAAAGAAAAGGATCAACAAATAAGGGTAAATCATTTATCAGCGAAATATTAAATGCTCCATAACCATCTAATACCTCCTCACTAATTTTGAAATAATCTGTAAAGTACGTCATAAGATTGTGTTTTGAGGATACAATAGTACAAATTTATAAATTAGTTCTAATAAGTGTATAAAACGATTGATCATCAACAGTAATTCTAGTTTCTGATATAATTTTGAGGCAGATAAAAATCAATCGTATAAATTATGAATTTGAAAAAATCATCAACGTTTGCATCGAGCTATTTGAAGAAATACGTCACAAAACGCAGAAATAGGCACAGTTGCTAAATCGCTCTCGCTGAAAATCCTTGTATAAAGTCATTTATTCATACACGAGTCCTTCAAAGATAAATCAAAAATTAACAGGCAGGAGTTATGCTATTGATTCTGCACTTCTACTATCAACCTGTGTCTTAATCTTTTCTGGTGGGCGAACTTTCGTAAAACAAAAGCTGGTGTCAAGATGCATACACTCTATGATGTTGTAACTCAAATCCCAACTTTTTTTCATATCACAGAGGCGAAAGTTAATGACATGAATGACATGGATGTGAACCCTTACGAACCAAATGCCTACTATATTTTTGATCAAGGATATTTTGATCTTACCAGGCTCTTTACGATTAATCTGATCGGATCAAACTTTGTCATAAGGGAAAGAAGCAACCTGAAATATGAGATCGTTGATGGTGAAGCTCTTCTTGAAAGTCCTGACAATATTCTTTACGATCAGACAATACGCCTAACTGGACAACAGACAAAAGAAAGATATACTGCTTTGCTTCGGCGAGTTGGCTATTACTCTGTAGAGCACAGAAGAACATTTACTTATATCACTAATAATTTTGAAATCAGTGCAAAACAAGTCGCTCTACTTTACAAAAACAGATGGCAAGTGGAGCTATTCTTTAAATGGATAAAGCAACATCTGCATATAACATCTTTCTGGGGTATAACAGAAAACGCAGTTAGAATCCAGATTTTTTCAGCAATAACGGCATATTGTCTGGTCGCAATTATAGAGCATGATTTAAAGCTTAATAGAAGTACTTTCGATGTACTGCGCATCTTCAGCATGT
>CAZPYI010000200.1:0-3331 GCA_964590305.1 uncultured Streptococcus sp. | reverse complement strand
AAAGATTGTGAGTAAAATATTGTGCAGACTGAATTCACGTTAAAAGAACATAGGACATTATTTATGAAAAAA
The DNA here is from genome assembly GCA_964590305.1 of uncultured Streptococcus sp. Taxonomy (GTDB): domain Bacteria; phylum Bacillota; class Bacilli; order Lactobacillales; family Streptococcaceae; genus Streptococcus. The sequence continues at coordinate 3,259 of CAZPYI010000200.1, read as the reverse complement.
TATATTAATAGTAACCAATTAACCAGTAATAAAATTTTTAACAAAGTTTTATTACTAAGTCTTATTCCACTAACACTACTTTCTATAATTGGATTCTCAGGGTATACTGAAGCAAAAACCAATTCTAATAAAGCAAAAGAAACAATAACTAGTAATATTCAAGTTATCCCTTCAGAAGCTATTTTACCCAAATTAATTGAATATACAAACGCTAAATCGGCCGGACCAACAGAAAACTATTACTGGGAAAATGGAACGGCAAAATTATCCAATTTTGATACTTTAAAAGCAGGTGAGTATAAATTTGAAGCTGATGATAAAGGGCGCTCTAGTACTGCACGTGCTATATTAACATACTCTCAATATGAATCATCTAAAGGTTCTCGTCAGGGACAACCATTAGAACCTCCTTTTTGGCCAAAAAATAATCCTAAAACTGCAATTACTTTTTCTTTAACTGGCAAAACTTATCATGGTTATCAATTCAATAGAAGTCATTCTATAGCAGACAGTTTACTTGGGAAAGATTCTTATACTTCTAATTTTAACTTTACAACTGGAACAAGAAGTCAAAATGTTGGTGCAAACAAAAATGGTGGTATGCGTTACGCTGAAGAACTCGCCGAAAAATACTGGAGATCACATTCAAATACCACTACAACAATTAGCTATCAAACGACACCTGTCTATAATGAAAATGAAACTATACCACGCGGATCAATTGTAGATTTAAAATCATCAGATGGAATTATTGATATTGAAATAGTTGTTATCAACAGTGCAGAAGGTCTAGATATAGATTATAATTCTAATGATACCTCAACTGCAACATCCAAAGCACCTATGCAATCTTCAAGTGAACCTACTACTTCAGTAGAGCCTACACCAGCCCCTGAGCAGCCTGTAGTACCTGATACAAATTACACAACATCTGGTAATTGGACAATTGCTGCACCTGGTATGGTATTTATCTCAAATACTAATAGATACTACTCATCAGTTACAAACCCTCAAAATTACGTTTACACTACACAAGACAACGCAGATGCATCAGGAGCTGTACGTGCGCCTCGTGGAAATCAATACGCTAGACCCTAACAGAATGTAAAAAAACGCCACTCACTCCCTCGCCAAAGTTTGTGAGTAAAATATCGTGCAGATAGGATTCACGTTAAAAGCTGGAATAGGAGTATTTATTTATGAAAAAAGGGAAAAGAGACGAAAACATTTCTGAAACACAAAAACCAGTTTATAAAAAATGGTGGTTTTGGCTAATTATTGCTATTGTTGTATTTGCTGGAATTGGCGGTAATTCTAACTCTAAAACAGAAACCAAAAAAGAAACAAAAACAGAAACTTCGGCAGAAATTGCAAATGAGTCAAGCGCTGATGAAGCAGAAAAAGAAAAAAAAGCCAAAGAAAGCGCTGATAAAGAAGCACAAGAAGCTGCTTTAAAAGCAGCTAATGAAAAGGCTGCACAGGAAGCAGCCGCTAAAGCCGCTGCCGAAAAAGCTGCACAAGATGCAGCTGACAAAGACCCTAACACATACCAATCATTACCATATGACGAAATGGCTAGAAATGGAGATAATCACAAAGGTGAAAAATTACAAATAAACGGAAAAGTAATACAGGTGATGGACTCTGATGACGGAACAGCGCATCTAAGAGTTGCTACAAGAGATGGATATGATGATGTTTACTATATCGAAATTCCTGCTAGTCAATGGAAGACTCACAGATTACTTGAAGACGACGTTATAACTTTTTATGGTAATGTTTACGGGTTATATAGCTATGATTCAACAATGGGTGGAAAAATAACAGTTCCTGCAATGACAGTAAATATGTATTAACACAAAAAAAGCGCCACTCACCACCTCGACCAAAAGATTGTGAGTAACGCTTACCAAAAGATAGTAAAGCACGCTAAAATATAGTGAACTTTTACTATATCCATTTTACCACAGAAAGGGGCATAAACCAATGTGGATAGAAGATTTACCGAACGGAAAGTATAAATTTTGTGAACAATATACTGACAATCTTACTGGACAACGCAGAAAAGTGACTGTCACACTTCAGAAAAATACCAGGGAAACTAGAAATCAAGCACAAAAGCAATTACTAGCTAAAATAAGTAAAAAACAAAAAATAGAATCAAAAATAATTGAACATATAACATTTGGTAAACTATCTGACGAGTGGTTTAATATATACTCCAAGCAAGTACGCCCAAATACCATTCTTGCACTGAAATCTAATATTAAAATGCTAAAATCAGAAATAGGAACTGAAACTATCGTTGATAAAATTACCCCAGCATTTTTGACCAAAATTTTTGAAGGCTTAATGTTCATTGACAACGATATATCAGAAAATTATGCTAAGACGTTGCGATCAAGGTTAAACAATATTTTTGAATTCGCCATAAACCATGGATATTTAAAAGAAAATCCAGTTACTTCAGTCAGAATACCCAGAAAGAAAAAGGCAGCGCATTTGGTTAGTGATTTCTTTTTAGAAACAAATGAATTGAACTCATTGATGAACTATCTCAAGCTACATAACTACCGCTACTATTTACTTTGTCAATGGCTATATCTGAACGGTCTCAGATTTGGGGAAGGTAGTGCCATGTTAAAATCAGATATCAAAATCACTGATGAAAGGCAATATTGTATTGTCAGTGGAACACTAGATTATCACGGCAAAAAAATATCAGATCAAGTAAAATCTACAGAGACCAAAACGAAAGATGGTATGCGAGAAGTCGATTTAAATAGTAAAGCTATAGAAATCTACCACGAAGCACTCAGATTAAGCGATAACAGCGAATTTCTATTTACCACAATAAATAATACACCCATTCAAGCAAATGCCTTAAATTCATTCTTTAGGAAGCATAAAAAGGATATGGGATTTGAAGAAAATAAAAGAATTTCTACTCATATATTCAGACATACACATGTATCAAAACTTGCTGAATTAGGAGTACCACTTCACATGATTCAAAAACGAGTAGGGCATGCGAACGAAGGGATTACCAGAGATATTTATTTGCACATTACACAAGCCATGAAGAATGAAACAAAAAATCTACTAGAGAAGCTCTAACAGATTTTTTAATTGGTGAAAAATTGCCCCCTTTTTGCCCCCTTTTCGCCCACCAAACGATATTTTATGACTTACAAGTCTTTCTACCCAAACTTCAAGACATAAGAAAAACCCTTATAAAATAAGGGTTTCCTACCCACAA
>CAZPYI010000199.1:0-3414 GCA_964590305.1 uncultured Streptococcus sp. | reverse complement strand
CTCCTTGCGCACCAGTACGAATACGGATGGCTCCTTCGATGGGGATAATGAAAATTTTCCCATCTCCAACCTCACCTGTACGAACTGCATCACTGATAACCGTCACAATGGCATCAACATCAGCATCCTTAGCAATTATTTCAATTTTAAGTTTTGCTAACAATGTTGGAATAACTTTCTGACCACGAACATACTCAACAAAACCACGTTGGTTACCGTGTCCTAAAACTTGACTAATTGTCATGCCTTCTGCAAAACCTGCTTTTAATAAACCGTCCTTTAGATCCTCTAATTTTTCTGGACGAATAACCGCTTCAATTTTTTTCATATCATTCTCTCTTTCTAAACACTACAAATGCTTTTAAGAATCAAGCCCCATAAATGTTGGGTAAGCTGTTTCTTCGTGTTCACTGTCATCAAGTCCGATAGCTTCTTCACGATCAGTAACACGAATTGGTGTAAAGAATGAAATGACTTTGATTATTGCATATGTTGCTACTGCAGACCAAACAATTGTAACAAGAATACCTGCTAATGTCACTAATAAGAGACGGCCACTACCATAGATGAGACCAATATTAGCACTATCTAATGCTAAATCTGGAGTAGTGAAAATTGCTGTGAGAATACCACCAACAATACCACCAATACCATGACAACCAAAGGCATCAAGTGCATCATCATAACCAAGTTTTGATTTAAGTACTGAGATACCATAATAACAGAATGGGCTGACAATAAGACCGATAAGAAGTGAGCTCCAGATTGAAACAAAACCTGCACCTGGAGTAATAGCAACCAAACCTGCAACTAAACCTGTAGAAGCTCCTACAAGAGAGAATTTCCCAGTTAAGAATTTTTCAATCATCAACCATGAAAACATGGCCGCTGCTGCTGAAACATGAGTTGTTATCAAAGCATGAACTGCAAGTCCATCTGCTGCAAGAGCTGAGCCAGCATTGAAACCAAACCATCCTAACCAGAGGATACCAGCGCCAAGCAGAACAAATGGAACATTATGAGGACGATAATCCAAACGATCATAATCGCGACGTTTTCCAAGAACAATCGCTAAGACCAAACCAGAAACACCAGAAGTAATATGAACAACGTCACCACCAGCAAAGTCAATTGTTCCCCATTGTGCTAAGAGACCACCGCCCCACACCATATGTGCGAATGGAACGTAAACTAAGAATAACCAGAAAACAATGAAGATAATCAACGGTGTAAAACGCATTCTTCCTCCAGCTGCACCTGTTAAAATGGCAACCGTAATGATTGGAAACATCATTTGAAAGGCTGCAAACAATGCATCTGGTATAACCAAATCTTTTGTACTAGCCGTTTCACTAACACCATTTAAGAATAAGTGAGAAAAATCACCAAAGAATGTACCATCTGCGCCAAATGCAAGAGAATAACCAGCAACTATCCAAACAATAGTAGCAATAGCAATGGGAATAACACACATCATCATTGTATTGATGACATTTTTACGTCTGCCTAAACCACCGTAGAAGAACGCCAAACCAGGTGTCATAAAGAATACCAAGCCTGAGCAGATAATCATAAAAGCTATACTTCCTGTATCCATATCCAAAACTCCTTATAGAACTAAAATTTTGACGACTATCAAAATAAGTTAGTGTGAGAAATTCCAGCACATTTACTGAAAATTAATTTATGTTAGACAATATAACATTCTTTTCAGAAAATGTAAATAGCATTTAGCGAAATTTTCTAAATTTTCTGTATTTATCACAAAAAACGTTAGTCATTTTTTGGAAAAAAAGCTCAAATAAAATCCTAAATCACTTTATAAACAGAAAAATATTAATCCTTTTTTCAAATAACATAAAGTGTTATATCTTTGTAGCTTGATGTTATTATTACATTAGTGGTGCTATTTCTAACATATTACTCTTATAATAAAAACAGCTAAAAAATTAGCTGTTTAATTGATGATAAGTATTGTAAACATCTTGACGATTTAAATTATTTTCCTTTGCGACTTGCTTAATTGCCTGATTAGGTCTACACCCTGATTGTATCAACTCACTAACCATCTGAACAAGGTCTAAATTTTCTATACTTTCTGGTTCAATAGTCTCTTCTTGAAATCCCGAAACAATAAGGAGACACTCTCCTTTTAAAGGTACCTCATCAATATAGGCTATTATTTCCGAAATTAGACCACGCTGGTACTCTTCATGGATTTTTGTTAACTCTCTAACAAGAACAACCTCTCTGTCTCCATAAACAGACAATATGTTAGATAGGGTATCTGAAACACGAAAAGGAGATTCATAAAATATTTGAGTTTCCGGATAGTTCTTTTTCATTTGAAAAAACTTTTTTTGTTGCCCAGATTTCCGAGGTAAAAAACCATAAAAAACATGTGGTTGTGGTGCCAAACCGCTTGCAATAAGGGCTGTTATTCCTGCTGAGGCTCCTGGTACGGCAACAACTGGAATCTGCGCTTCAACTGCTGCAACAACCAAATCATGCCCCGGATCTGATATGGAAGGCATTCCAGCATCTGAAACCTGTGCTAATGACTGACCACTCTTTAATTTTTCAATTAAATCACCAATTTTATCATAGGCATTATGTTCGTGAAAACTGATTTGCTTTGTTTCAATTTGATAATGTTTTAATAAAAGTCCAGTATTACGAGTATCTTCTGCACAAATATAATCTACTGCTTTTAAAACCTCGATTGCACGAAAAGTCATGTCTTGTAGATTTCCAATCGGGGTAGGTACAAGATATAGCGTCCCATAACTTTCTTGGCTTTTAAAACTTTTTTGCACTTGCATCAGAACACTACCTACTCTCTGTCCAAAACTTCCATACAAAACATGCACTCTTCATCATTTTCACGTCTCTGACCATAGTAATCATTACAAATATGAAAACCTTCGCGATAAATACCTTCTATGTACTTTTTCCCCTGCTTAGATGGTTTTATGACTGGGTCTTGTTCTAGTTGACTTAAGCGAACGCGTAACTTACTATTTTCAAGCCTCAAGGCAGCATTTTCTTCAACCATTCCCTGGACTTGTTTCTTCATGGCTTCAATTTCAGATAAATTAATAATGAGATTTTGTGAAAACCCATCAAAAGCATCAAAGAGACCTTTTTTATCCATCTATCTTGACCTCCTCCAAAGAATAGGTTAATAAAGTATTATTTCCTCGAAAGCGTACCTTTAAAGTGTCGCTAAATACATCAATTCCTGCAACAATTCCAATTCCATCATTTGTCTCAATTTCAGTGCCTAAATCTGGAAATTTTTCTTTCGAGCTCCGATAAAAATCGTCCTCAAAACTTAGACAGCACATTAATCGTCCACAGACTCCTGCAGTCTTACCAGATTTCAAAGACATTCCTTGATTCTTCACCATTTTG
>CAZPYI010000198.1:0-3420 GCA_964590305.1 uncultured Streptococcus sp. | reverse complement strand
TAACTTTTTTATCATAATTCTGTCCTATTTTCAATTGCTCTTAACAACGTCACTTCATCTGCATACTCGATATCAGAACCAACAGCTAGCCCACGAGCAAGCCGTGTCACCTTTATACCTGCTGGTTTTAGGACACGAGAAATATACATGGAAGTTGCTTCACCATCCGCAGTAGCACTAGTAGCAATGATAACCTCACTCACTTCGCTATCCATCAATCTGGTAATAAGGCTTTTAAGATTAATATCATCCGGACTAATGCCATTCATTGGAGAAATTAAGCCATGTAAGACGTGATATAAACCACGATATTCTTGAATTTTTTCCATAGCTGAAACATCCTTTGAATCTTCTACAACAAGGATAGCAGATTTATCCCGTGTTTCATCTGTGCAAATATTACAAGGATCATCATCAGTCAAATTCCCACAAATAGAACAATAAGTCAGTTCTCTTTTAGCTGCTAATAAATTTTTCGCAAAATCATTGACATCTTCATCTGACATCCCAATAGTATAAAAAGCCAAACGTGTCGCTGTTTTAATTCCGATACCCGGTAGTTTTGTAAAACTTTCGATTAATTTTGCAATTGGTGTTGGATAAAGCACTCTTTTTCCTCCTAAATTAAATTGCTAAGACCTTCATAATACCAAAGCGATACTTTCAGAGGACTCATTTCCCATTTTCACAAGTCGTAAACTTCGAAATCATTTCTAAGAAAATAAAGCTATCGCATTTCAGTTTATTGACACGTTAGATTTTAATTATTATCTTCTATCCACAAATAAACAGTCGAAAGACTGTTTATTAAGGTTTATTAGGTTAAGCAACTAGTTAGTTCACTTATTTACATAAGAAGCCATGTATAAATTAATAATATCTCTTGCTATACGTTGATTGGTATAATTTGCAGAACTTGTTAGATGCGGAATGATAACTGCCACAGCGATATTGGAGTCACTATTAGTTGAGTAATCATAGGCAAGTACACTTAGGTTAACAGTTGTTATCACATTCCCTGCAGCATCAATAGCATAAGTTTCAGCAGTACCTGTTTTACCTGCAATTGTTACAGTAGAGCTTCTCATTTGAGTCCCTGTTGCATAACCACTACTACTATTAACAACTTGATAGAAACCTTGTTGAAGAATTGCCATATTATCATCTGAGATATTGACTTTATTGAGTATATCAGTTTCAATTGATTTACTCAATGTTCCAATACCACCTGTTCCATCATTAGAATAGATACTGTCAACAATGTGAGGTGCAACACGATTACCACCATTGGCAACAGTTGCTGCATATTGTGCTAATTGCATAGGTGTGTAAGAATCATACTGACCAAAAGCTTCTGTTAAGACATTCCCAGCACTAAAATCTGGTGTAACATGACCTTCTGACTCCCCGGGGAGGTCAATACCAGTACTGGTTCCCATACCATACTCTGCATATGCAGCACGCAGCTCTTCCATCGCTTTTTGCATGCCTTCTGTCGCAAGTGTCATCCCAGAATAATATTCTTGTCCCATCATTTTTAAAGCAACCTGTACCATGTAAGTGTTTGACGAATACTCTAGAGCCTGTGTTGCCGTGATATTTGTCGTGCCACTTCCAGTAAACCAAGACGTAATTGAATTAGAGCCCGCAATATTGATAGACTGGTCTGTAATTGTTTGGTTTCCAGTAATGGCGTTGCTCTCCCAACCCGCAGTTAGTGTTGCTGCCTTAACTACAGAACCAGGTACAAAAATATCAGTGATTGTTCCTAGCGCATCTAAATTAGTTGTTGTTGAACCTATATCATGTGACAGTCCTGCCATAGCTAATATGCCACCGGTTTGTGGATTTAGAGCTACTGCATAAGCACCTTCAGAATAGTTGGCATAGCCTGCAGCAATATCAGTACCATAATATTGGTTTAAGATGTTTTCAACACCTGTCTGGAAATCAGCATTGATAGTTAGTTTAATATTTTGCCCATTACTTCCTTCTTCTGTCACTTCATCAGAAACTATCTGTCCCTTTTTGTTTGTTACGATTTTACGGGTAGTATGATCTCCTTGAAGATATTCTTCATAACTTTTTTCCAAGTAGGATGTTCCAACGCGATCATTAAGTGAATAACCCTTTGCAAGGTACTCATCCGCATCCTCTGCTGGTAAACCTGCCTCCTCAGATGACACTGTCCCAATTATGGAAGCGAGGGAGCTCGTTACACCCTGACGGTTCCAATTGGTTGTTATAGAAATCCCTGATAGATTTGATTTGTTTGCAGTGATATAAGCAATTTGATCTGCTGTCAAATCAGCAGTAGTTAGATTAACTGTATTAAAGGTAGCAGCTGCATTCATCTGATTAAAAATAAAGACAATCTTTAGTTCATCTTCTGAATAGGCAATCTGATCATCAGTCACAGCATTTACTGCATTGGTGTATATTTCAGATTCCGTTAAATTATTTCCATAGTTATCATATTTTTCATTATTTGGTAGACTTTTAACAACTTCTTTATAAGTATCAGAATCTGCAAGATAATAATCTTTTTTCCCTCGAGTTGTTACATTAGTTTCAGTAAAGGTTACTAATGTAGATAAAGTCGTTGCTAATTCCTTTATCCCTTGTGCAGTTATTATATTACTTCTTGTAAAAGCAAGAACTTGCTTCACATCATTTGAGACCAAAATATTCCCAGCAGCATCGTAAATTTCACCACGTGGATTTGAAGTCTTGACAGTATAAGTTGTTGAAGCACTTAATTTATCATCATAAAAACTCTTGTTTAAAATCTGCATTTGAGCTAGTCTCAAGATAAGAATAGAAAACAAAATCACTATAACAAAAAAGATAAGATAAATGCGCTTTGTAATACTTGCTGATTTTTTGCCGATTTTTATCTTATCTAATCTTTTTTTGATTGCCATTATTTCCTCACATATTCAAAAGTTATGACTTCTATTTTATCATATTTTATAAAAAAGAGAGTAAGTCAGAAGTAAAAGTTTGATCTTTTAATTCATGACTTACTCACCTTATTATTTTTTATGACTAAATGCTAGATAATAGAATAAACTAACAAAACCAGCACCGCCAACAATATTCCCCAGATAAACAAAGATAAAGTTGTTTAGAAATTCCAGCCAAGTTGCTTGGTTTTCGAAAATAGCTGCTGGAATGATAAATGCATTTGCCACACTATGCTGAAAACCTAAAGCAACGAAAGTCATGACAGGAAACCAGATGCCTAACACTTTCCCAGAAGCATCTTCTGCACCATAACACAGCCATAAGGCTAACCCAACAAACCAGTTACACCCAATACCTGATATAAAGGCTTGGAGTGGTGTGGCAGCTAACTTAGCATGAGCTACTTCGATTGTTTCTTTTAAAAAAATACCTGATGATGTCAATCCTAAAGTA
>CAZPYI010000197.1:0-3435 GCA_964590305.1 uncultured Streptococcus sp. | reverse complement strand
GATAACTTGCTCATATCTTTATCAAATACCCTTGGAAGGACTCCGTTGAATAATTCTCCATCATATCCACCATCAAGACTACCAAAGCACCATTCTCTGATACGCTTGTCTCTGGTGTAAGGAATAGACTCTTGTTGACATTCCCTTAAGATAATTTCCATTGTCTGAAGAGTTCTACCGCTGTCACTAGAAAAAGCTTCTTTAAATATAACTCCTGCATCTTTTAAACCTAATCCGAGTTCTTCAATACCACGTTCTCCATCCGCAGTTAAAGGACTATCACTCCATCCTTGAGCACGTCCGATTGTATTAAACATCGTTTTGCCATGGCGAGCAATATAGAGTTTCGTCTTTCCCATCTTATCTGTCCTCCATTATTTATAGACTTTATTATATCACTAAATGAAAACACTTGCCAAATAGCAAGTGTCTGAATCTTAATTTTTAAAACTATGAATTGGTGCAGGTATTTGTCCGCCACGTGCTATAAAATCAGCTGATGAGTTTTTGTTAACTCGCATCACAGGTGCTGTTCCTAACAATCCTCCAAATTCAATCATATCTCCCTCTTTACCTTTAGGAATGATACGTACAGCAGTAGTTTTTTGGTTGATCACACCGATAGCTGCTTCGTCAGCAATCATAGCTGCAATTGTCTCATAAGGCGTATCTTCAGGAATAGCAATCATATCGAGCCCAACAGAACAAATGGCTGTCATTGCTTCTAATTTTTCAAGATTTAGAGAACCGTTTTGAACAGCAGCAATCATTCCTTCATCTTCTGAAACAGGAATAAATGCACCCGAGAGCCCACCAACTTGATTACAAGCCATAACACCACCTTTTTTAACTTGGTCGTTAAGAAGAGCTAACGCTGCCGTTGTCCCATGAGTACCTACAGTTTCAAGACCCATTTCTTCAAGAACCCGTGCAACTGAATCACCAACTGCTGGCGTCGGAGCCAAACTCAAGTCAACAATACCAAATTTTACATCTAAACGCTCACTTGCCATTTGCCCAACTAACTGACCAATACGAGTAATTCTAAAAGCAGTCTTCTTAACCGTTTCAGCTACCACTTCAAAACTTTCACCTCGAACTTTTTCAAGAGCACGCTTGACCACACCTGGACCTGAGACACCAACATTAATCACAACATCCGCTTCACCAACACCATGGAAAGCACCTGCCATAAAGGGATTATCATCTACTGCATTAGCAAAGACAACTAATTTAGCAGCTCCTAAATCAGAAAGTTCTGCAGTTTCTTTGATAATTCGTCCCATATCACGTACAGCTGTCATGTTAATGCCTGATTTCGTCGAACCAATATTTACTGACGAACACACCTTATCGGTTTCAGCAAGTGCTCGAGGGATAGAATTGATAAGTATCTCATCACCTTTTTGGTAACCTTTTTGTACTAAAGCAGAGAATCCCCCAATGAAATCAACTCCTATTTCGTAAGCAGCCTTATCAAGCGCCTTAGCGAGAGGAAGATAATCTGTTGCAGCTGTTGCAGCTCCAATAAGAGCTATGGGAGTTACAGATACGCGTTTATTTACTATAGGAATACCAAGTTCAGAAGCAATCTCATCGCCAACTTTAACCAAGTTTGATGCTTTAGAGACAACCTTGTTATATATCTTCTCAGCAGCACGATTAATATCCGGGTCTATACAATCTAATAGCGAGATACCCATAGTAATCGTACGAATATCGAAGTTTTGTTCTTCAATCATTGCAATGGTTTCAGTAACCTGTCTAATGTCCACGCAGATACCCCCCTAGATATTGTACATTGCATCAAAAATTGCAGCACTTTGAATATTAATTTTAACATTAATTTTATCACCATAAGTTTCAAACTCTGTACGCAGCTGTGTGAAATCTTCTTTTTTGTCAGATGAGACAATAGCCATCATCGTAAAGAATTCATCCAAGACTGTCTGTGAGATATCATCGATATTCAAACCAAGTTCAGCTATTTTCGTTGATACACCTGCAACGATACCTGCTTTATCTCTACCCACAACTGTAATAATTGCTTTCATGTGAAGCCTCCAAAATTATATTTATTCAATTCTACCATAACTATCAGAAAATTTCTATTTCAACCAAAAAAACTATAAAAAGTGAACCAATACATTGCTATTTCCGAACAATATAGACTTCCTTATAAAAGTATATTAAGAAAAGATAAAATTGCATCTTATTAATATAGCAAAAATAGTAACATCTCTAAAACTTATTTCCATGTAAATCCAGTTTATTTTCCAAAGAAAAAATCAATAACAGCAATTACAATAACCGCACCAATAATTGATGGAAGCAAGGCCATACCAGCAAGAGACGGCCCCCAATAACCAAACAGAGTCTGACCGACCGCAGAGCCAATTAAACCAGCAGCTATTCTAGTGAAACAGCCCATTGAATCATTTCTATTAGTAATACCACCTGCAACCATTCCGATAAAAGCACCTATAATCAAAGACCAAATCATACTAATTTCCTCATTTCTTACATCTCATTATATCATAGAATATTTCCTATTGTATTTTTTAAAATATATGGTAAACTTTAATTAGTTATTTAACTAACGAAAGGAGAAACGATGTTTTCTGCACAGAAACTAAAACAGAGACGAAAAGAGCTAGCTCTTTCCCAAGCCGACCTTGCCAAAGAGCTAGGAATTGCTCGACCATCCTATTTCAATTGGGAAAATGGGAAAACCGTACCTAATAAAAAAAATAGGATACATCTTGCTCAAATACTATCAGTAACTCCCCACTATTTCTTATCCGAATATGAAATAGTTGAAAGTTATGTGCAACTTAGTTCACAAAATCAGAAAAAAGCCTTAAACTACTCTAAAGAGTTACTTGACAAACAAAGTGATAGTACAAATCAACAAACTTTATATACCTACAAAGTTTTTGAAAAGTTATCAGCGGGTTCAGGTTTTGCTTATTTTGGTGATGGTAATTTTGATACCGTTTTTTTTGATGAAAAAATCGATCATGACTTTGCTTCATGGATATTCGGAGAGTCTATGGAACCAACTTTTCTAAATGGAGAAGTGGCACTCATCAAACAAAGTAATTTTGACTATGATGGTGCTATCTATGCCGTGGAATGGGATGGACAAACATATATCAAAAAAGTTTATCGAGAAGATAATGGTTTGCGTTTAGTTTCTATTAATAAACGCTATGCTGATAAGTTTGCTCCTTATGACGAAGACCCACGCATCATAGGACAAATTGTTGGGAATTTTATGCCTCTTGAACGTTAGTCGCTTAATATATCAAAACAGAATTATTTTCATTATTAACCTCTTTCTTCCATTTCCTATAGCTTTCCTCAGACATAGTATTCAAACTTTACAATGCCTTTTTTCTGAATGATAAGTAAAGCGCAGAGGATCAACGGATA
>CAZPYI010000196.1:0-3449 GCA_964590305.1 uncultured Streptococcus sp. | reverse complement strand
AATTATTTTGTACAACATTCCTCAGAATACTAATAACAATTTAGAGCCAGAAACTGTCAGCAAACTTGCTAAATTTCCAAACATAATTGGTATTAAAGACAGTGGAGGAGATCTCAAACAGTTAGAAAGTTATATTGAATTAACAAAAGATGACGATTTCTCTGTTCTTGTTGGTTCAGATTCTAAAATTCTTGCTGCACTGCAATTAGGTGCAACAGGTGCTGTTGCTGCAACGTCAAATGTTTTGACAAAAACAGATGTTGGGATTTATGATAACTTTTTGAGCGGAAATATTGAAGAAGCTAAGAGATTGCAAGAAAGTATTGATGAGTATAGACGAATTCTCAAATTTTCAACTGTTCCTTCAGTATTGAAATATACATTAAAACAAATTGGAATTCCTGTTGGCACAACATTCTCACCAGTTTGTTTGAATTTATCCGAAAGTGAGAAATCAGATATTCAGAATGTACTAGAATCTTATCAGACTTATGAGAAGTTCTAAAACTACTAAGAAGGTGTTACAATGTCAAAATTAGAAGTATTATATCGCATAAAAGAAGAAAAGTTAATGGCAATTATCCGTACAACAACTATTGAACGTGCTAGAGAAATTGTTGATGGATGCCTTGCAGGTGGTGTCTCGTGCCTTGAAATCAGTTATACAAATTTCAATGCTGGAGATATCATCAAGCAACTAAAAGAGGAATATGGTGACAAGTTACTTGTTGGTGCAGGAACAGTACTTGATAGCGAAACAGCAAAGGATGCCATTAGTAAAGGTGCAGAATTTATTATTGCACCAACATTTAGTGAAGATGTCGTTAAATTTTGTAATCGGTATCAAGTTGCCTATATGCCAGGCTGTATGACAATGACTGAACTTGTCACAGCTCTTGAAGCTGGCGTTTCAATGGTGAAAGCTTTTCCAACGGCATCTTTCTTTGGTCCTAGTATTGTTTCAACAATTAGGACCCCTATGCCATATGTGCCAATTCTGTCATCAGGAGGCGTCAGCCTTGACAACATTGATGAGTGGATGGCATCAGGTGTAGATTGCATGGGAATTGGCACATTGTTATCTAAAGGAAGCACAGAAGAAATTAAGAATAATGCTATGGCTCTCAGAGCAGCTGTAAATAAGTACCAAGTATAATAAATCAATAACTATAGAGGGAGGTGTCCATGTTAGATAAAAAATCAATTCAACTTATTAATACATTGATTAATGAGGAGGAAGTGAATTTAACAAAACTGATGCGGAAAACTACCCTATCTAAAAAACAAATACTTTATTCAGTTGACTATATTAATACCTTTCTTTCAGATAATGAAAAAAAAGAACTGGATGTATTTCAAAGAAATATTATATTATCTCCAGAAAATAAAGAGTTTTTTATTGACTGTTTATTGAATGGTTACTTATTTAATGACTACTTTTTAGATGCTGAAGAAAGAATTAAGTATATTTTTTTCTTGTTATTCAATAAAGGAAACAGCTATCTGTCAATAAGTGATTTTCTTACCTCCTTAAATGTTAGCAAATCAACCATTATTGCTGACATTAAGAAATTACAAATTGAGCTTGGTAACTATACTATTAGTATTGATAATGATCGAAATGTGGGTTACTTTTTATCAGGTGATGAACATCAGATTCGTTATCTAGCGATGAAGTATATTTTAGAAGATTTGTCCTCAGAAACAGGGACATTCTTCTATGATTATTTCTTCTTCAATGAACAAATTGATGACCTGAAAAAGATTAAAGAAACTTTTCTCTATTATTCAATTCAAAAATATGACATTTCTTTTACGGATAGACAGTTAACGGAAATTAGCTATACTTTAGCTATCTTTCTTAAACGACTTGAAGATTCTTCAAAAAATGAAGGACTGAGTGACTTTGCAATTTTGCAAACATCTAGAGAATATGAGATTTCTTCAGATATTCTTAGTGCGCTATCCAAAGTACCAAATGTTGAAGCAATCGGTTTTCTTACTTCTTGGATCTTAACATTTACAACTGTTCAGATCGGGGAAGATACTTTTGATAGACACATTATTTTTGAATTAGTTGATAAAGTTATTAGACGTTTTGAACTGCTTTCTGGTATTGAATTTTATAATCGAAAAGAAGTTGAAAATAAATTATATAGCCATTTTCGAGCAGTACATTATCGGATGTTATATAAAATTCCTATTTTGAATATTTTCCTATCACGTGTTAAAACACAGTATGCAGATTTATTTGAAATTGTTGGACTTTCTTTAAAAGTTATTGAAGATTGTTATGACCATCCTATTCCTGATGAAGAAGTTGCTTATTTGACAATGCATTTTATTGTTGCGATTGAAGATTATGGGATTAAACACGATGGTAAAAGAATTGCAGCAGTGGTTTGTCAGAATGGTATTGGAAGTTCAGCACTAATTTTTCAACAGTTAAAGTTGTTATTTCCAGATTTTCGTTTTATTGGTCCTTATGATAAGAACAGTCTTTTGAGTGAAACATCACGGATAGATATGATTTTCTCAACAGAACCTAATCTAGATCTCTATGCTATTAATCAAGATATCTTTATTGTAAATCCAGTAATGTCAGCTGAAGAACGTTATAATCTTTTCAGAAAAGTTTACAGTAAATTTGGCATTAGCAAGGTTCGTTTTCCTAGAGTAACTGATCTAATTGCTATTATTAATAAAAATAACGATGTTAAAGATGTCGACCAATTACGTAGAGAACTGTACGCTTATTTATTGGCACCTGAAACCGATGAGATATCTGAACCCTGTGAGGTTTCTCCTACTTTATCTGACCTTCTAAAAGTAGAAAATATTCAAACCGATGTGAAAATCTTGAATTATGAAGAAGGCATAAAAATCGCGGCAGAGCCACTATTAGACAGAGATATTATTCAAGAGTCTTATCTCAATCAACTTCTCGTAGACTATAATGATGGGAAATTGATGCAGTTGACAGATTTGTTTTGCATGCCTCATACATCTGATACTGGCGGAAATCAACTTGGAATGAGCTTGGTAGTACTAGATGAACCTTTCTTAGTAAATAATCAAGTCAAAGTGAAGTATATCTTACTCTTATCTGCACCCAAGAGCAGTATTCACTTATTAGCTATGAATCAACTATTAAAATTTTTAAGTAGTCAAGATTTTTTTGAGACTTTAAATCACTGCTCACCAAAGGAAATACACAAATACATCCTTGAAAATCAATAGACAGGCTATTAAAAATCAATAAGGTTTTCAAAAGAGTTCTATCAATTTAAAGTGCTAGGATTCTATATAATTCTCTTATTCAACCATGCTTATTTTGAATAGGAAAAGACGAGTTACCTCGGTAGAAGAGGTAGTTTTAAAAAATGACAAAAGTTAAGGGGAAGAGAAGGTTTCTCCTCCCTTTTTGAGAGAAAAAAACACGATAGTAG
>CAZPYI010000195.1:0-3478 GCA_964590305.1 uncultured Streptococcus sp. | reverse complement strand
GCCAAGTATAACTTATAAATAAAAGTAAAGCATCGGTCCTGAGACTGAAAATTATTATTTTCTTTTTTCGAATACTATAGTTGTGAGGTGAATATATGAATAACTTTGAATTATTTAAGCTAAAGCGAGCAGGGCTCTCAAATCTCAATATTTTAGCCATCTTGGACTATCAAAAACGTGTTGGAAAATCCCTATCCATTCGTGATATGGCCGTTATTTCCAAATGCAAAAAACCAGTCTTATTTATGGAAAAATATAAGAATACAGACAGCAAAACTCTTCGGGAAGAATTTAATCAATTTCCTAGTATTTCCATACTAGACAAAGAGTATCCCTTGGAATTAAAGACAATATATAATCCACCTGTTTTGTTATTCTACCATGGAAATATAGAGTTGCTATCAAAGCCTAAGATTGCTGTTGTAGGTGCACGACAGGCATCACAAGCTGGAATTCAATCTGTGCAAAAAATTGTCTCAGAATTAAATAATCATTTTGTCATTGTTAGTGGATTAGCACGAGGAATTGATACAAGCGCTCATATTGCTAGCTTAAAAAATGGTGGGAGTACGCTAGCTATTGTAGGAACAGGGCTTGATGTCTATTACCCTAAAGAAAATGCAAAACTACAAGATTTCATTGGAAAAAATCATCTGATATTAAGTGAATATGAAGTCGGTTAGCAACCACTAAAATATCATTTCCCTGAACGAAATCGTATTATTGCCGGACTATCTTATGGTATTATCGTTGTTGAAGCAAAGATGCGCTCTGGAAGCTTAATTACATGTGAGCGAGCATTAGAGGAAGGACGTGATATTTTTGCAATTCCTGGAAATATTTTAGATGGAAAATCAGATGGATGTCATCACCTTATTCAAGAAGGTGCAAAATGCATTTCATCAGGCCTAGACGTACTTTCGGAATATCAGTTTTAAATGAAGAATTCCTATAGGAAAAGTTTTTTATTGACAGTTTAAAGAAAGTAGGGTATTATGCAATAAGTTTACAGAAAATGAACAAAGACTAAAAGATTGTACCTTATGTGAGTTCGATCTCTTTTAAACCGTAGCTTAAATACTTTTTTCTGTATTGGGTTACTAAAATATGGCATATGATTTTCTTTATAGATATCATAAAATAGCTAAGGTCTTTGTATCTCAACTTAGGAAGTGACTTTATGGCAACGGCAATAGCTACTAAACCCAAAACGACTACTAAAAAAACAAAGAAAAAAACAACTAGCAAGAAAAAAAGAACGATTAAGAAAAATCTGGTTATTGTAGAATCACCAGCTAAAGCAAAAACTATTGAAAAATACCTAGGACGCAATTATAAGGTCGTTGCATCTGTAGGTCATATTCGCGATTTAAAAAAATCGATTATGTCAATTGACTTTGATAATAATTACGAACCACAATATATTAATATTCGTGGAAAAGGTCCTTTAATCAATTCTCTAAAAAAGGAAGCTAAGAATGCTAAGCAAGTTTATTTGGCAAGTGACCCTGACCGTGAAGGAGAAGCGATTTCTTGGCATTTGGCTCATATATTAGGACTTGATGAAACAGACAAAAATCGAGTAGTCTTTAATGAGATAACTAAGGATGCTGTCAAGAATGCATTTGTTGAACCTCGACAAATTGATATGGACTTAGTCGACTCACAGCAAGCTCGTCGTGTACTTGACCGTATCGTTGGGTACTCTATTTCACCTTTGCTATGGAAGAAGGTTAAAAAAGGACTATCTGCTGGTCGTGTGCAGTCAGTTGCTTTGAAACTTATCATTGACCGCGAAAATGAAATCAAAGCTTTTAAACCCGAAGAATATTGGACAATTGATGGACTCTTTAAAAAGGGAACCAAAAAGTTTCAAGCTTCTTTCTATGGCTTAAATGACAAGAAGATGAAATTAGAAAATATTGAAGATGTTCAAAAAGTGTTATCTCATCTGGACAGTGATGATTTTGATGTCTCAAAAGTTGAGAAAAAAGAACGTCGTCGAAATGCTCCTCAACCTTATACAACCTCATCTCTTCAACAAGATGCAGCTAATAAGATAAACTTCCGTACTCGTAAAACAATGATGGTTGCTCAGCAATTATATGAAGGAATTGCACTTGGAACAAGCGGTACACAAGGTCTTATTACCTATATGCGTACAGACTCTACTCGCATTAGTCCAGTTGCACAAGGTGAAGCTGCTCATTTTATTACCGAACGCTTCGGTGCTAAGTATTCAAAACACGGTAATCGTGTTCGCAATGCTACCGGTGCCCAAGATGCCCATGAAGCCATTCGACCTTCAAATGTCAATCATACGCCCGAATCGATTGCCAGCTACCTTAATAAAGACCAATTAAGACTTTACACACTAATTTGGAATCGATTTGTTGCTAGTCAAATGACTGCTGCGATATTTGATACCATGAAAGTTCGACTAGAGCAAAATGGTGTTATTTTCACTGCCAATGGAAGCCAACTTAAATTTGATGGGTATCTAGCAGTTTATAACGACTCTGATAAAAATAAAATGTTGCCTGATATGGCTGCAGGTGATTTAGTTAAAAAGGAAACTACCACTCCTGAGCAACATTTCACTCAACCACCTGCACGTTACTCAGAAGCGACCCTCATCAAAACTTTGGAAGAAAATGGTGTCGGACGTCCATCAACTTATGCACCAACTCTTGAAGTTATCCAAAGACGCTACTATGTTAGATTATCCGCAAAGCGTTTCGAGCCAACCGAACTTGGGGAAATTGTTAATAGCTTAATTGTTGAATTCTTCCCAGATATTGTAGATGTTTCATTCACAGCGGATATGGAAGGAAAGCTAGACCAGGTTGAACTTGGAAAAGAGCAGTGGCAGAAGGTTATTGATGAATTTTATGGACCTTTTGAAAAAGAGTTATCTAAAGCCGAAACGGAAATGGAAAAAATCCAAATCAAGGATGAGCCTGCAGGTTTCGACTGTGATGTTTGTGGACATCCTATGGTTATCAAACTTGGTCGCTATGGTAAGTTTTATGCTTGTAGTAATTTTCCAGACTGTCATAATACCAAAGCAATTACTAAAGAAATTGGTGTGACTTGTCCGACTTGTGGTAAAGGGCAAGTTATAGAACGAAAAACAAAACGTAATCGCATTTTTTACGGTTGTGATCGTTACCCTGAGTGTGAATTTACCTCATGGGATCTCCCAGTTGGAAGAACATGTCCAAAATCAGGCGATTTCTTGGTAGAAAAGAAAATTCGTGGTGGTGGTAAACAAGTCGTATGTAGCAATGAAAATTGTGATTATCAAGAAGAAAAAGTAAAATAAACTACCTTCGTTTTTACATAACATTAATTATGCAAAAACGATAGCTTTTTAACATCCATGCTTCTAAGAAAGATTACTCAATTTTAAGTCCATTATTATGGACTTTTTTTATTTCAAAAAAGAATCTAAGCGTCAACTATTTTTATATATCAA
>CAZPYI010000194.1:0-3501 GCA_964590305.1 uncultured Streptococcus sp. | reverse complement strand
TCGCCCACAAAAAAGGTGGAGGATCAACTTCTAATGGACGTGATTCAGAATCTAAACGTCTTGGAGCTAAAGCAGCGGATGGACAAACAGTTTCTGGGGGAACTATTCTTTACCGTCAACGTGGAACTCACATACATCCAGGTGCCAATGTAGGCCGTGGAGGCGATGACACCCTTTTTGCTAAAGTTGAAGGTGTTGTACGTTTTGAACGCAAAGGACGCGATAAAAAACAAGTTTCTATTTACCCAATCGCTAAATAGGACATCTTAGAAAAAGCCTGCTTAGTTCAGGCTTTTTTTGCTATTCATATGATAACTTACTTTTTGGAGGACTATTATGCCACTAAATACATTCAATCAAGAAGTCGGAGAAGCACTTCCAGATTTCACATCTGGAAATTTGCCTGATATTACTATTTTAAAAGGAAACTATTGTACTATTGAGCATATTGATGCCATTAAGCATCTGGATGATATCGCAGACTTTTATTGGAAGAATGCAGTTGAATCTGATTGGACTTACTATTTTGATGCTCCTTATACTTCTATGGAAGCAGTAAAAAAGTGTCTGGATGGCTATCAAGTGTCTAAAGATCCGTACTTTTTTGCTATTCGGGATAATGATTCCCAAAAAGTTCTAGGGACCTTTGCCTTAATGTCAATCAAACCAAACTTTCGGTCAATTGAAATGGGTTGTGTCATGTATTCCCAAAAACTTCAAAAGACACGAGTCGCAACTGAGGCGCAGTATTTAATGATGACTTATGTTTTTGAAGAGTTAGGATATCGGCGTTATGAATGGAAGTGTGATAGCTTAAATCTTCCTTCATCCAGAGCTGCAAAACGGTTAGGTTTTCAATATGAAGGCACATTTAGAAACGCTGTAGTCTATAAAAATAGAAGTCGTGATACTGACTGGTTTTCAATCATTGATAGCGAATGGCAAACGAATAAATTACGTTTGAAAAATTGGTTGAATCCAAGTAATTTTGATGACAATGGAGATCAAAAGAAGTCTCTTGAAGAGTGTTGATATTTCGATAAATTCTAAGATTAATCACAAGTTATTGGATTTTTTGTTATAATAAATCTAATTGAACCTCTAGAAAGAAAAGACATATGAATATTCAACAATTACGCTATGTTGTTGCTATAGCAAATAGTGGCACATTTCGAGAAGCTGCTTCCAAACTTTTTGTCAGTCAACCAAGTTTATCTGTTGCGGTGAGAGATTTAGAAGCAGAACTTGATTTCCAAATATTTACAAGAACGACAACAGGAGCAGTTCTAACCAGTCAAGGGATGATTTTTTATGAGAAAGCTTTAGAAGTTGTTAAAGGTTTTGATTCCTTTGAAAGACAATTCTCTCAGTCTCAATCAGAGGCCAATGAATTTTCTATCGCCAGCCAGCACTATGATTTTTTACCGCCTTTGATCACAACTTTTTCTAAGAAATATTCTGAATTTAAGGATTTCAGAATTTTTGAGTCAACAACGATTCGTATTTTAGATGAAGTCTCTCAAGGAGATAGTGAAATTGGCATTATTTACCTTAATAATCAAAATCGGAAAGGTTTGCTGCAGCGGATCGAAAAGTTGGGACTAGAATTTGTGGAATTGATTCCTTTTCAAACGCATATCTATATTGCTAAGGATCATCCGCTCGCAGATAAAGAGAGTCTTTTTATGCAGGACTTATTAGGTTTCCCTACAGTACGATTTACACAGGAAAAAGATGAGTATCTTTATTATTCTGAAAATCTTGTTGATACAACTGAAAGTGCACATATTTTCAATGTGACTGATCGTGCTACCTTAAATGGCATTTTGGAACGCACAGATGCCTATGCAACAGGTTCAGGTTTCCTCGATAGTAGAAGTGTCAATGGTATTACTGTCATTCCTTTGGAAGATAATATGGATAATAGAATGGTCTATGTCAAACGTCGTGATAAAAATCTAACGACTTTCGCGCTCAAATTCATAGATGTCATGGAAAAATATTTTGCAAAATATAGTCCAGAAGTCTGAAAATGGATAATTGTAGGCTGTCATTGTTTTGCAAAAGAAAATTAGTGTCTGCCTCTAAAGTGCTGTATTCAAGAAGAAGACAGAGATGGAGTCCTTTCATGATGTCGAAAGAGAAAGGCTTCCAAAGTTGGATGCAAATTTTTCAGGAACACTCTAATCTTTTATCTTTATTTTTCTAATCGCTATTTAAGGAGATGATATGCGAAAAATTCTTTTCCCTCTTGCTTCACTAGTATTGATTACATTAGATCAATTTAGCAAGTATTGGATTGTTAATAATATCAATTTGAATACTATACGCTCTTTTATACCAGGGATTCTTAGCTTAACTTATCTAAGAAATTACGGAGCTGCCTTTTCTATTTTACAAAATCAGCAATGGTTCTTTTCTTTGATAACATTCATTATTATGGGAGCCGCTCTCTACTATTTTGTGAAAAATATTAATGGAAATTTTTGGCTCTTACTTGGTTTAATATTGGTCATTTCTGGCGGTCTTGGGAACTTCATTGACCGCGTGAGATTAGGTTATGTAGTAGATATGATTCGTCTCGATTTTATGAATTTTGCTATTTTTAATTTGGCAGATTCTTACTTAAGTGTAGGTGTGGTTGTGCTTTTTATTACATTATGGATAGAGGAAAAAAATGCAAGTAATAATTGAAGAAGGTGGAAGTCGCTTAGATAAAACCTTGGCAGATTTAAGTGACTTGTCACGAAGTCAGGCAAATGAAGAGATAAAAAAAGGGACTGTTTTAGTGAATGGTCTTGAAAAAAAAGCGAAGTATGCTGTTCAAGCGGGTGATGTCATCACTTATGAGTTGCCAAAGGAAGAGGTCTTAGAATACCAAGCTGAGGATATTCCACTTGAAATTATTTTCCAAGATGATGATGTAGCTATAGTGAATAAACCTCAAGGTATGGTCGTTCATCCTTCTGCAGGTCACACTCATGGAACATTGGTGAATGCACTTATGTTTCATGTTAACGATTTATCTTCCATCAATGGTGTTATTCGTCCTGGGATTGTTCATCGCATTGACAAAGATACTTCTGGTTTACTAATGATTGCTAAAAATGATTCAGCGCATAATGCCTTAGCATCAGAATTAAAAGATAAAAAATCACTTCGAAAATATTTAGCCATTGTTCATGGAAACCTACCAAATGATCGAGGAGTCATTGAAGCACCTGTAAGTAGGAGTGAGAAAGATCGCAAGAAGCAAGCCGTTACTGCTAAAGGTAAGGATGCGGTGACACGTTTTCAAGTCTTAGAACGCTTTGGGGACTATACTTTAGTAGAATTAACACTTGAGACAGGTCGTACTCACCAGATTCGTGTTCATATGGCATACATTGGTCATCCTGTTGCAGGGGATCCGCTTTATGGACCTCGAAAAACGCTTAAGGGAAAAGGACAATTTCTTCATGCTGAAACGTTAGGATTCACACATCCTATAACTGGTGAACT
>CAZPYI010000193.1:0-3530 GCA_964590305.1 uncultured Streptococcus sp. | reverse complement strand
AGATAGAAAATCTTACCTTGATAGAGCAATCAAGTCACTTAACAATCTTGAAGAAACAACAGTTACTACAGTGTCTTCTTTTTATGAAACGCCAGCTTGGGGAAAAACAGACCAAGCTGATTTTTTAAATTGTTGTTGTGAATTAGAAACACAGCTTGTTCCACAGGCACTTCTTTCAGCCTGTCAAAAAATTGAAAAAGATTTGAACCGTGTGCGTCATGAACACTGGGGACCAAGAACAATTGATATTGACATTCTTTTATTTGGAGATGGGGTCATTAATGAAGAAAATCTTAAAATTCCTCACCCCTATATGTTAGAGCGTACCTTCGTACTAGTTCCTCTGGAAGAAATTGCTCCAGATTTAATCTTTGGTGGGAATACTATTTCATATTATCGCAAGCTGCTTGATTATGAACAAGTGAAGAAGATTACTGTTTAGCTGTCGTCGAAAGTGTTTTTTTTGTTATAATATTACAGGCTTTATGCCCATATAATAGTTGTGAATGGTAGAATTGAGAACATGTTAGATTTTTTAAATAATGAATTAAAAGGGATTGATATCCGTGTAAATGAGTCCCTTAAAGAATATACTTATACAAAGGTTGGCGGACCTGTGGATTACCTTGCCTTTCCTAGAAATCGTCATGAATTAGCTAGAATTGTCAAGTTTGCTAATCGTGAGAACATTGCTTGGCTGGTCTTAGGCAACGCTAGCAATATTATTGTCCGTGATGGTGGTATCCGTGGGTTTGTTATTATGTGTGACAAGTTAAGCAGTATAACAGTTGATGGTTACGTCATTGAGGCAGAAGCGGGTGCAAACTTAATTGAGACAACACAGGTTGCTAAGTTTCATAGTTTGACTGGTTTTGAATTTGCTTGTGGCATCCCGGGAAGTGTTGGTGGTGCAGTCTTTATGAATGCAGGTGCTTACGGTGGCGAAATTGCCCATATCCTAGTTTCAGCCCAGGTGATTACTAAAGCAGGTGAGTTTAAGACAATTGAATCAAAAGATATGAAATTTGGTTATCGTCACTCTGCTGTTCAAGATAGTGGTGATATAGTTATTTCAGCGAAATTTGCCCTAAATTCAGGAGATTATACCTTGATAAGTCAAGAAATGAATCGCCTAACGCATCTTCGTCAATTGAAACAACCTTTAGAGCATCCATCTTGTGGTTCGGTTTTCAAGCGACCAATGGGACATTTTGCTGGTCAACTAATTAGTGAAGCTGGCTTAAAAGGTTATCGTGTAGGTGGTGTTGAAGTTAGTAAGAAACATGCAGGTTTTATGATTAACATTGATAATGGAACTGCAAGCGACTATGAAAAGCTGATTGCTGATGTCATTGAAAAAGTTAAGATAAACTCAGGGACTACATTAGAGCCAGAAGTGCGTATTATCGGTGAAAAATTAGCTAATATTTAATCAGAGTAAGTCGCACAAGTTACTTTGAGTAACGAGGTTTTGCTGGGAAGTCTACTTCTCAAAAAGAAATAGGAAATTGACAGGGAATATGATTTTCTTGCCGATTTCCTATTTTCATACTAAGCAATTACATGATATAATTCATTGTAATCTGAAACTATGGAGGTTTTATGAAAAGTGACCAATTCAATTGTTGTATTTAAAGATGTGTCTAAGGTATTTGAAGATAATAATACAGTTGTTTTAAAAAATATAAATTTCGAGCTTGAAGAGGGTAAATTTTACACCCTTCTTGGAGCTTCAGGTAGTGGAAAATCAACAATTCTAAATATTATTGCAGGATTACTTGATGCCAGTTCAGGCGATGTTTATTTGGATGGCAAGCGTATCAATGATGTTCCAATCAATAAGCGTGATGTCCATACCGTTTTTCAAAACTATGCCCTTTTTCCACATATGAATGTGTTTGAAAATGTTGCTTTTCCCTTGAAATTGAAAAAAGTCGCTAAAAAAGAAATTTCTGAGCGTGTCCAAAAAGTCCTTAAAATGGTGCGTTTGGAAGGATTCGAAAATCGAGCGATTAAAAAGCTTTCTGGCGGTCAACGTCAACGTGTTGCTATTGCACGCGCTATTATCAATGAACCGCGAGTTGTTCTACTTGATGAGCCACTATCTGCTCTTGATTTAAAATTGCGAACAGAAATGCAATATGAGCTTCGTGAACTGCAAAAAAATCTAGGCATCACTTTTGTCTTTGTCACTCATGATCAGGAAGAGGCACTTGCTATGAGTGACTGGATTTTTGTTGTCAATGATGGTGAAATTGTTCAATCAGGAACTCCTGTTGATATCTATGATGAGCCCATTAATCATTTTGTTGCAACTTTCATAGGCGAGTCAAATATTTTACCTGGGAAAATGATTGAAGACTATTTGGTTGAATTTAATGGCAAGCGATTTGAAGCAGTAGATGGTGGTATGCGACCAAATGAGTCTGTAGAAGTTGTTATCCGACCAGAAGATTTACAGATTACTCTACCAGAAGAAGGCAAACTTCAGGTTAAGGTTGACACTCAACTCTTTCGCGGTGTCCACTATGAAATTATTGCTTTTGATGAACTTGGCAATGAGTGGATGATTCATTCAACCCACAAAGCTATCGAAGGAGAAATTATCGGATTAGACTTTACTCCAGAAGATATTCACATCATGCGTCTTAACGAGACCGAAGAAGAATTCGATGCGCGTATTGAAGAATATGTCGATGTTGACGAACATGAAGATGGTCTTATAAATGCCATTGAGGAGGAAAGAAATGAAGAGAACCTCTAGTTTTTTTTCCGTCCCTTATGTCCTTTGGCTGTTTTTATTTGTAATCGCTCCAGTAGCACTTATTGTCTGGCAATCATTGTTTGATATCCAAGGCAATTTGACATTTGCTAATTATGAAACGTTTTTTAGCTCTTGGACATATATCCGCATGAGTTTTAACTCTATCTTATATGCTGCCATTATCACTCTGGCAACTTTGCTTATTTCATATCCAGCAGCCTATCTTTTGACAAGGTTAAAATATAAGCAACTGTTTTTGATGTTGGTCGTTTTACCAACTTGGATTAATCTGTTACTAAAAGCTTATGCATTCATGGGAATTTTTGGACAACAAGGTAGCATCAATGACTTTCTAACCTTTATTGGTATTGGACCTAAGCAGATTCTTTTTACTGATTTTTCTTTTATTTTTGTGGCTGCCTATATTGAGATTCCGTTCATGATATTACCAATTTTTAATGCACTAGATGACATTGATGATAATCTGGTTAATGCTAGTCGCGATTTAGGTGCAGATGGGATTCAAACCTTTACCAAAGTTATTCTTCCTTTATCACTAAATGGTGTCAGAAGTGGTGTTCAATCAGTGTTTATTCCAAGTCTCAGTCTCTTTATGCTGACACGCCTTATCGGAGGAAATCGTGTTATTACGCTCGGAACTGCCATTGAACAGCATTTTCTTACCACACAAAATTGGGGAATGGGGTCAACAATTGGTGTGATTTTGATTCTTGCGATGTTAGCAACCATGTGGCTTACAAAGGAG
>CAZPYI010000192.1:0-3583 GCA_964590305.1 uncultured Streptococcus sp. | reverse complement strand
TATTGAAGAATCATAGCTGAGATTTCTTGTGGTGTATAGGTTTTACCATTTGCTGATACTTTTTCAGAAGTTCCCATTTTTGATTTGATTGAAAGAATAGTATCTGGATTTGTCACTGCTTGACGTTTTGCAGCATCTCCAACAATGATCTCACCATTTTTGAATGATACTACTGAAGGTGTTGTACGATTTCCTTCTGGATTTGCGATAATTTTACTCTCAGTTCCTTCAAGAACTGCAACTGCTGAGTTAGTTGTACCTAAGTCAATACCAATAATTTTAGACATGTTTTTTACCTCTTTTTTTATTTACATTCTTAGAATAGTTTAATGACATCTCGGTCAACACTTCTATTAACTGTTTTAGTTATAAACAACGACCATAGCTGGACGCAATAAACGCTCATGTAATGCATATCCTTTTTGGAGAACTTGAGCAATGCTATCAGCTTCATGCTCATCATCAGCCGGTAGTGTTTGAACTGCCATATGAAGGTTAGGGTCAAAGTTTTCAACCGTAACTTCTTCAACGCCTTCTTCTTTTAGGGCTTGGATAAGACTTGATTGAACCATCTCAAGTCCTTTTTTGACATCATCAGTCAACCCTTCTACTGCTAATGCACGTTCGATATTATCCAGACTTGGAATAATGGCTTTAGCTAAATCTTGTGACCGATATTTTTGCAATTGTTGGCGTTCTTCATTGCTACGTCTTTGAATATTTTGCATTTCAGCATGTGCACGAAGATATTTATTTTCAAACTCCTCTGCACGATCAAGTGCTTTTTGCAAATCAGTGTTTTCAGAAAGCTCCTCAGTCACTTCCTCAACTAATTCTTCAGCTTGACTTGACGCTACTTTTTCATTGCGTTTCTCTTTTTTTTCTTTTCTTGACACTGTTTTGCTCTCTTTCTTAAAATTTAATTGACTTCATAATGGTTGCTATTAAGATATCTATAATAGTCCCCCAGTTTCATGGCCAGTACTCGTCCGATAACATTCACTAAACTAACACTCCTGCGATAATCCATATCAATTGGTCCGATTAGACTGAGCAGTCCAAAACCTCTGTATGGGATAAGGAAACGATGCGTTAGAACCGTTACATTTGACAAGGCTTCTTCTCTACTATCTGCTACCTGAACAGCTGCCATTTCATCATCTTTCATAGTAGAACGAAGCGCCAAGGCAACAGTCTTTTCGTCATCAAAAAATTGATAAGTACTCAAACTAGCATAATCAAGTGTATTTACTTTTCCTGAAACAAAAACCGTTTCTCTGAAAAGTTCAGCAAAAATATAATCAAACAAGTCCAAAACATTGTCAGTCGTCACAAAATATCTTTGAACAATCTGCGGAATCTCTGTTCGCAATTTGTAATGAACATCCATAACTGATCGATTTAGTAAACGCTCATCCACAATTTCTTTTATTGTGACTAAATCTCGCTTCAAAAAATTCTTTGGAATAGCAAATTGGGCAGTTACTGGCTTTGATTCATCTAACGTTAGAATTGCCAAAGCATCATGACTAGATAGCTGTACAATATCAAAGGCTGTTAATTTCTGCTTGGAAGGCTCAACATCCAGTATAACCGAAGTATAGCCTGTCATTTCTGCAAGAATCTGACTAGCTTTTTGCAAGATGTCTTCTAGTTTAAAAGCTTCAAAATCAAAGGTTTTAACGACCTGATAAATATCTTGCTCATCTATACTTTCAAGATTGAGTGAATGGTCAACAAAGTATTTGAAACCAGCAGGACTTGGCATCCTTCCACTGGAAGTATGAGCTTTTTCAAGCAATCCAAGTTTTTCAAGTTTTGCCATATCATTTCGAATAGTCGCACTACTTGAGTCAATAGTCGTTTGCAGAGTCTTTGAACCAATTGGTTCGTGTGTCTGTGTAAACAAGTCAACAATAAGATTTAAGATATCGTTTTGACGTTGCGTAATCATAAACACATCCCCTTTCTTGCATTAGCACTCTAATGCATCGACTGATAACTTATGTTTCTAATTATACTCTTTTAAAAAACAGTGTCAAGGTAAAAACACAAAAAATTAGCACTCTTTTTAAAAGAGTGCTAATTCAACGTTTAACTATCATAATCAGTCAAGTTGTTGGTTTCAATGATACTGATTATTTTTTTTGCGTAATCTGGATCTGTACTAAAGCCTGCATCTTGGAGAGCTTGAGCAGGTTTTTGATAACCATTATTGGCCACTAATAGTGGGTAAATCTCTCCACCACCAATCTGACCACCTTTTAATATATCAAAATAAGCATAGATAGAGTCTTTCCAAGACCTATATATTGTAAATTTTGAGACTGTTACCTGCCAACTCCCAGCTGAGTTAACACTATTTTCTAATGCAATAAAACTCTCTCCTGTTTGTGCCTTAACCGCAAACAAATTATGGTACTTTGTAGACAATAGACTTGTTCCATAGTTTGACTCTAACACTGCTTGCGCAATAATAATAGAAGGACGAACACTGTAGTATTTTGCAACAGTTTGAGTAGTTGGCGCAATTTCTTTGATAAACTCTTCCTGCGTATAAGATACTTTTTGTTTTTCCTTAGCGTTAGGAATAGAACTGTTCAAAAACAGAGGGATAATCACTACAAAGACAATCACTGTAAAAATGAATAAAAATCCTTTTAAGGAGAAACGAGCTTTCATTGATTATTCTCCTTTAACAGAGCAATATACTCTTCTAATGATAGATTGTTTTCAGTCATATATTTTGCAGAATCTACACCAACATAACGATAATGCCAATCTTCATAACCTACACCCGTAGAGTCTGTTTTCCCATCAGGAAAGCGCAGAATAAATCCATATTCTGGAGCAAGAGCTTGCACTTGACTAGTAACGGTTGAATCACTCTCGTTTAGAGAGTTAACAGTGCTCATATCAATGGCTAAACCTGTTTGGTGTTCACTAGCCCCTGCAGGCTGCGAGTAGGTTTGAACAAGTTCTTCTGCTGCTTCTTGAGTAAGAGTTGGATCGTTTGCCATTTCTTGATTAACATAACTTTTGTATAAATCTTCTTGATAAGCAACGCTACGATATCCCGAAATAAGGTGTTCGTTGCTATCAATAGCTTGAGCTGCAGCAAGAAAGTTCAAGACATTTTCGGAAATACGAGAATCTACTAAAATACCACTGATATCTGTCAAATCGGGATTCATTTCTTCTGTGATATTATCACGATTAACTAATACCAACTCCCAATCAGATGATGATACATCCGGTAGCGCTGAAGTTGTCGTTGGCGAAACTGAGCTATTTGTTGAAGTGGAACTTGAACTTTGCAATTGTACTGAATCTTGTGAAGAGTCTTCTTTATGCAAAAAAAGATAAATTCCCACGACAAAAATAACAATAACTGCAAGTTGTAAAATCGCTATTAACCCTTTATGATTCTTTTGCATTATTTCTTTCTTCTAAAATTTTTCGACCTTTAAGGCGATACCCAACATCACCTATACCCTCAATTCGAAACTCTCCATTTTCAAAAGTGACAGTTGAAACACTTCCGTTATCTAAACCAAGGCCTCTAGGTGTCCGATGGTCAATT
>CAZPYI010000191.1:0-3598 GCA_964590305.1 uncultured Streptococcus sp. | reverse complement strand
GTGCTAAAGCATTAGTCCTGTTTGGCTTACCAAGCGGGAGAAAAAACATCTCGCTTGTCCGTGAGATGTTTTTATTTTTATTCTGATGGTTTAACTTAGAAAGAGGTCGTTTATGCGTAAAGTTGAATTTCTTGATACAACTCTCCGTGATGGGGAACAAACCCCTGGTGTTAATTTTTCTATTAAAGAAAAAATTGCTATTGCTAAGCAGTTGGAGAAGTGGGGAGTGTCATCAATAGAAGCTGGTTTTCCTGCGGCTAGTCCAGACTCGTTTGAAGCAGTAAAGCAAATTTCTGCAGTTATGACAAAGACAGCTGTTTCAGGGCTAGCACGCTCTGTTAAAAATGACATTGATGCTTGTTATGAGGCTATCAAAGATGCTAAATTTCCACAATGTCATGTTTTTATTGCCACAAGTCCGATTCATCGTGAGTTTAAGTTGAAAAAAACAAAGGAAGAAATTCTTGATGTTATTACAGAGCATGTTGCATATGCACGTCAAAAGTTTGATGTCGTAGAATTTTCACCAGAAGATGCCACACGAACTGAATTAGACTACCTTCTTCAAGTTGTTCAAACAGCAGTTGATGCGGGTGCGACCTATATCAACATTCCTGATACGGTCGGATTTACCACTCCAGAAGAATATGGCAATATTTTTAAATTCTTGATTGAAAACGTGACCTCAGACAAGGAAGTTATCTTCAGTCCTCACTGTCACAATGATTTAGGAATGGCAACGGCTAATACTTTAGCGGCTATAAAAAACGGTGCTGGACGCGTTGAAGGAACTCTTAATGGAATTGGTGAGCGAGCAGGAAATGCAGCCCTAGAAGAAGTGGCTGTAGCACTCAATATCCGTGAAGATTATTATCAAGCGACTTCAGATATCGTCCTTAATGAAACAATCAATACTTCAGAATTGGTTTCTCGTTTCTCTGGTATTCCTATTCCAAGGAATAAAGCAGTGGTTGGTGGAAATGCCTTCTCACATGAATCTGGAATCCACCAGGATGGTGTCCTCAAAAATCCACTTACTTATGAAATCATCACACCAGAACTTGTTGGTCTCAAGCATAACTCACTTCCACTTGGAAAACTTTCTGGTCGTCACGCTTTTGTAGAAAAACTTAAAGAACTTGAACTTGTTTTTGACGATTCGGAATTGGCAGTTCTTTTTGCAAAATTCAAACAGTTAGCTGACAAAAAACATGACATCACTGATGCAGATGTTAGAGCTTTGGTTGCTGGTAATGATATTGAGAATCCAGAAGGTTTCCACTTTAAAGATTTGAAACTTGCTTCAAATGCTGATGAATCAATTACAGCAGAAGTTATTATGATTAATACTGATGGTGAGGAAATCGAAGTGATTGCTAATGGTAAAGGTTCTGTTGAAGCTATCTATAACGCTGTTGATAAATTCTTTAATCAAACGGTTAAGCTTCTTACTTACACTATGGATGCGGTCACAGATGGTATTGATGCTCAAGCACATGTATCTGTTTCCATTGAAAATGTAGACACAGGGACAATTTTCAATGCCTCTGGTATCGATTTTGATGTATTGAAAGCTGGTGCTATTGCTTACGTAAATGCCAATGCTTTAGTTCAAAGAGAAACTGCTGGTGAGTTTGGTCAAAAACTTTCTGAAAAAGAAATACCAGTACTTAGCGTATAGAGAGGAAAAAAATGACTAAAAAAATTGTTACCCTTGCTGGAGATGGCATTGGACCTGAGATTATGGCAGCGAGTTTGCAAGTACTTGAAGCTGTTGCACCTAAGATTAATTTTGATTACCAACTGGATGCTAAGGATTTTGGGGGTGCAGGGATTGACGCAGTAGGTCATCCATTACCACAATCAACACTTGATGCTGCAAAAGAAGCAGATGCTATTTTATTGGCAGCCATTGGTGGTCCAAAGTATGATAATGCAACTGTACGTCCTGAGCAAGGGTTACTTGCTATTCGCAAAGAACTTAATCTTTTTGCAAATATTCGTCCTTTACGTATCTTTGATGCGCTTAAACATTTGTCACCACTTAAACCAGAACGTATTGAGGGTGTTGACTTTGTTGTTGTACGTGAATTGACTGGTGGTATTTATTTTGGGGAACATACTTTAAATGAAGATTCAGCGCGTGATGTGAATGATTACTCTGCTGATGAAATTCGTCGGATCGTTCGCAAAGCTTTCCAGATGGCACAAAAACGCAATAAAAAAGTCACTAGCATTGATAAGCAAAATGTTCTAGCAACATCAAAATTATGGCGTAAAGTCGCAGATGAAGTGGCACAGGAATTCCCTGATGTGACTTTGGAGCATCAACTAGTAGACAGTGCAGCAATGATTATGATTACCAATCCTGCACGTTTTGATGTCGTTGTGACAGAGAATCTCTTTGGAGATATTTTGTCTGACGAATCTAGTGTTTTACCTGGGACACTTGGTGTGATGCCATCAGCGAGTCATTCTGAAGAAGGGCCAAGTTTATACGAGCCAATTCATGGGTCAGCTCCTGATATTGCAGGGCAAGGGATTGCTAATCCAATCAGTATGATTTTGTCAGTTGCCATGATGTTGCGCGAAAGCTTCGGTGAAACTGCTGGCGCAGATTTAATCGAGTCCTCAGTTGATAAGACTCTCAATCAAGGTATTCTAACACATGATTTGGGTGGTAATGTGACAACGCAAGAAATGACTGATGCCATTATTGCTAATTTATGATTATTAGAGAAATACTGACACTAGCTATCTTATTTTGGAATATCTTTGTCTTTTCTAGCTATGGACTTGATAAACGCAGAGCTAGAAGAAGAGCTTGGCGTATTTCAGAGAGAGTTTTATTAATGGAGAGTCTTTGCTTTGGTGGACTTGGTGCTATTTTGGGTGGCTATTTCTTTCATCACAAAACCCGGAAATGGTATTTTCAAATCTGCTGGTATACAGGCATCTTGGTTGATGTTGTAACGATTTATTTAGTTTGGAGAATGTAATATGAGTAAACAATCAATTTTTGACAAGCTTTGGGAACGTCACGTGGTTTCTGGTGAAGAAGGTGAACCTCAGCTTATGTATGTGGATCAGCATTATATCCATGAAGTGACGAGTCCTCAGGCTTTTCAAGGGCTTCGTGATGCTAACCGTGGCATTAGAAGACCAGATTTGACTTTTGGAACAACCGATCACAATGTTCCAACTGTGGATATCTTTAACATTAGCGATTTGATTTCAAAAAATCAAATTGATACCTTTGCTCGCAATGTTAAGGATTTTGGTATTGATGCAGCGACTCACGGAACAAAACGTCAAGGGATTGTCCACATGGTTGGTCCAGAAACAGGACGTAGCCAACCTGGGAAGTTTGTTGTTTGTGGAGATAGTCATACAGCGACTCACGGTGCTTTTGGCGCTATCGCATTTGGGATTGGGACTTCGGAAGTGGAGCATGTTTTTGCCACACAATGTCTCTGGCAAGTAAAACCTAAAAAAATGAAAGTCGAATTCGTTGGAATACCACAAAAAGGCGTTTATTCAAAAGACTTCATCCTTGCTCTTATTGCTCGTTATGGTGTTGATGCAGGTGTTGGTTATG
>CAZPYI010000190.1:0-3635 GCA_964590305.1 uncultured Streptococcus sp. | reverse complement strand
GCAGTATCACCTTTTGTGAAGACTTCAACACTAGCACGGTCAACAAAGATATGAAGGTCAATACTTCCATCAGCGTTGCGTGTTACTGCTTGACTATCAATATTTCTAAAGAGCTCTGTAAGGATAATACCTGATTGACTACGGTCAATAGCGATTCGTCCTGTTTCTAAATCGTAATAAACCTTAGTCACTTCTCCTGGACCTACTCGAAGGTTGAAACCAACTTTTGTTGTTCTGTTACTTGGATTAAAGTGAGCAACAATTTCATAGGTATCACCAGAAAAATCTTTAAAGAGATTATTATCTTTACCAACAACAACATCTGTGTATTCAACTTTGTTGTCTACATCACGTAAGCTTTCATATGCTTTGATTGGTGTTTGAGTAAGAACGTATTTATCACCGTCTTTGACAAGACCTAGTGTCAAGTTAAGGTTGAATGTACCATTGAATTTTTGACCAACACGTTCAGCTACAAGGTTACAATAGTTATCCCAAGTATTCATCCAGTTAAGCTCAATAATTTGAGGAAGTGTTGGATTAGCTTTAGTACCAAAATCTTGTACGTAGTAAGTCATTGCAGCGTATGAATCTTTACCAAAATTCATGATACCATCTGATTCTTGATAATCAGCGTCTGCAACAAATTTCCAGTGTCCATCAACTTGTTTTAAATCACCAACTTTATAGTAACGTCCACCACGAGAAAGAACCCATTTCACTGTGTTACCTTCTGCCATGATTGGATAAAGGTCTGGACATTCAGTGTGAAGATCTGGATATGTTGATTCAACAGACCAATCTAGGAGATTATCTGATGAGTAAATACGAAGTGGTCCACCTGCAAGAACCATGAACCATTTATCTTCCCAACGGAAGACTTTAGGGTCACGGAAATCACGATTTTGCAATGGGTCAGTTGTCCAGTCGGCTGCAACTTTATCGATTTTTTGCCAAGTTTTACCTTCATCTTTACTGTAAGCAACTTTGATACGTTGACCTTCACCATCAGCTGTAATCAAGGCAACCAAGCCACCTTGGTTACCATCAAACAAACCACTTGTGTTGTTATTATCAGCTACGATACAACCTGAGAACATTGCCCCGTTATAGTCTGGATAAAATGCAATTGGTTGATCTTCCCAGTGGATCAAATCTTTACTTGTTGCATGTGCCCAGTGCATTGGACCCCATTTAATATCATCGTAGAATTGGTAGAACATGTGATAAACACCATTGTAGTAAACCAATCCGTTAGGGTCATTTGCCCAGCCGTCTTTGACAGAATAGTGATATTGGTCGCGAAAATTTTCATTATAGTAAACCGAAGCTGGTTGACGACGGTGAACATTGATACGGTAAGTTGCTGTCGCTGTATAGCCATCTGCTGTTGTGTAGCTACTTGTCACAGTAAGATGATTTACTCCGACTGCTACTGGAATGTCACTAGCATTTGCATAAACATTTCCATTAGTATCTGTTACAGTGACAACAGCTTGTGGATTATGACCCACAAAACTCAAATCAACAGTCGAGGTATCGTTTGACACGTATTGAATATAAGCTGCTTCTTCAGGGAAGAATTGACCTTTAGATTCAACAGGACCATTTTTTGAAGTCACCGTAACATCATCAATAATTGGTAACTCTTCATCAGTTAATTCACGGTAGAAGGTATTTTGAAAGACCATCTCACCATTCCAATTGAGCAAACCAAAATGACCATCGGAGATGTAAGTGGTTTGACCTTTATCATCACGCTGAAGTATATAATCTCCTAAATTAGCGACTAGAATGCCGTTAACATAATAGGAAATTTTCCCATTCAAAGCAACCACCTTAAGAGCGTATTTGTTATCTGGGCTTGTTGCAATTTCTTTTTCATCAATCAAATTGGCTTCGCCCCAGCGCACGAATTTGACTTTGTGAGAGTTCCCATCTAGATTAACGACATAACCTTTGAAATTGGTTGCGTCATTATTTGAACGGAAAACAAGTGAAGCTGCTCCGCTATTTTGCAAGAAAGTAACGTCTGTCTGATAAACAAAATTTTTCCCTGTAGAATCTGAATAAAGGAAATTATCCCCTTTCCCAACGGCGTTGCTGTAAAGACCATTTTCCCCTTCTTGCCAAACAGTGGCATCATAGCTTAAGCCTTGAAGATTGGTGTGATAAGCACTTTGAGGCGCTTGAGTTAGATTAGTAGCAACAAGTTTTTTAGCAGCTTTTGAGTTAGCTTGGTTAGCTGTAGCTAAGTCTGATGTCGCTACTGTCTGAGTTTGGTCGTTACTTGCTAGCGCTGTTGTCTCAGCTGACGGCGTATTAGTAGCTTCTGTTAGAGCATTATCTGATGTCGCTACTGTCTGAGTTTGGTCGTTACTTGCTAGCGCTGTTGTCTCAGCTGACGGCGTATTAGTAGCTTCTGTTAGAGCATTATCTGATGTCTCTTGTTGAGCAAGAGAGTCAACGGGCTCTACTGTATTTTCTTCAGGTGCCACATTTGTATCTTCGACACCTTGAGCTACAGTTTTTTCTGGCATATCTTCTGAAGGTTGACTTGAATTGTCAGCTTCTGACTCTTCAGGGCTACTCGCGACAACTTCAGTTTGAGTGTTTGGGACAGTCACTTCATCAGCTTTAGCAAGACCAGTCACACCTCCCAAAAGAAGACCACAGACCAAAAGACTGCAACCATAAACCCATTTTTTCCCACTTTTGTGCATGTACCAATTCACACACTTCGTTTCATGTTCTTTGTTCATAATTCCTTTTTTCCTCCTGTCTCAAACATTCAACAAGATAAGGATACCAAACCAAGAAATCGTTATCATCAGACGTTTGTCATCTCCTCAAGGTGACAAATCTCAATAATTTAAGTGGCAAAAGTCATTTAAAAAAATTCCCACACTAGGTGCGAGAATTTCGAAAAGTCGTAAAAAAAGAGGAATCCATTTTATCTAGCAAGTTTAAATTTTTCTAGAATTAAAGCAATACCGTCATGATTGTGGTTGGCAGTGACATGACCAATGCGCTCCTTGACTTCTTGAGGCGCATTTGCCATAACATAAGCTTCACCAGCCGCTTCTAGCATGTCTAAATCATTAAAATTATCACCGAAAGCTAAGGTTTCTGACATCTCAACACCGTAGTGTTTGGCTAATAGGCTGACTGCACGCCCTTTTTGGATGCCACTTGCCATAACTTCAATGTAATAAGGTAAAGATCTTGCGATTGATAAGCCTGGATAAAGTTCTTTTAGTTTTTCTTCCAGTGCTTGCATACGCTCAGGCTCACCCATTAAAAGCAGTTTGTGAACTTCTGGTAAATGACCGATTGCCTCTAAGTCTGCTTCTTGTGAAACAAGACCAACAACACGTTCTTCACGAGAAATCCATTTGTTCAAGCGGTTTTGCGACAACCATTTTTCACCGCTGTAAACATTCCAAACCACATCTGCCACTTCTTTTTCCAAGTACTGACAAATTGCTTGCGCTGCTTGTGGGCTCATAGGGCAGCTATCAATCACTTGACCATTTTCATCTTGAATAAAAGCACCATTATAGGAAATCATGGGTACATCAGGTAAAAAATCTGTCAAAATTGGCTTAATCGCCTCTGGCATACGCGCCGAAACT
>CAZPYI010000189.1:0-3660 GCA_964590305.1 uncultured Streptococcus sp. | reverse complement strand
CAAAGGCTGAGAAAATCGCCAATGCTAAAGGAGAAAATTTCTTTGATGTCATGACTAGTTTTGTCAACAGTTATATTTTTGACAACGTTGATTATGTCATTGATAAATTGGAAAAAAGATCGCAATCACACGACAATAGGTAATCTATTGTCTTTTTTGTTAGCCTTATGTTTGAGGCTATAGAATATGGAGAATTATTATGGACGTTAATGGTCTTGTTGATAAAATCAACGCTTGGTATCCTATTGTGGTAGCAGTAGGCGGTTCTATTTTAGTTATTGTACTTGCTTATCGGGGGTATCAATGGGGGTCCGCTAATGACCCTCAAGAAGAAAAACAGGCACAAAAAGGTGTTAAAAATGTTGCTATTGGCGGAGGTATTATGATTTGTGCTGCTGTCATTTGGGGATTTATTAAATCAACGTTTGGAGGGTAGCCAGTGTATGTAGAACTTCATCTTGATAAAAAAGTCGCAAAACAATTGTCTAGTACTTTTTTTCAAAAAGAAGAGGCAAATCAAGTGTTGAAAGAGTTACTCAACATTGCCCAAGCCTCAAACAGAGTGATCCCATTTACTTTCAGTTTGTATAATGACGAAAAGAAGCAATCTGCTTTTTGGAGCTTGTCGGCTGACAGCTATGAAATTGGGGGTCGTAACATTATTGATAACTTTGATTGGTATTTTGAAGAGGATGTCAAAAAATTCTCTGATGAAAAAGATGAGATTTCAAAACTTCTAGCCTATTATTATGGTGCTAAATCAACAGAAACGAATGATGAACCTGATGTAGTCAGTCTGTTCGACAACAAGAAAAAAACGTTCTCTTTTTTTAGTAGGTTTAAAAAAACTGAAGAAGAAACAGACTCAACTGAATTTCCAGATGAGGTAGTAACAGATATACAAGAAGAGTCACATGTAACTGAGTTACCTGAGATTGTTGAACCAAACAAGTTAAGCGAGCCTGTACTTGAAAAAAGTGGAAAAAACATAAAAGGCAAGTTATTTTTTGTATCTACGATGACTGTCGTTTTTGTTGCTGTTTCAATTTTTTGTGTTTTAACCTTTGTTCCCAGAGCTCCAAAAGTTTCTAAAGCACAAATTGTCTCGGCTCCTAAAGTACAACAAGTTAAGAATGACAAGTTAATTCAAAGTGTTGTAGATAAACAGGAAAAAGGGACCACAATCGAAGTTGAACAAAAAAATAAAGTTGTTTTGGTTATTACCAAAGACGAAAAAGGCAATACCAAAATAACTTATAAGGATTAGTGGCCTATGAATACAGCATTTAAGCAGTATAAGAAATGGTTTGCTAATCCGTATTTTCTCTTGGCTTTGTGCCTTATCATATTTTTTACGACATCTGTCGTTTTTTTCTTGCTCTGGAATATTGCGAGTTTAATTTTCCTAGCTCTCAAAGTCAATCTATTTTCAGGCTTTGTTAACCCAAATGGGATAAGTGCTATGATTGGTGCAGGTTTTAACTGGGGGTTGTTTGTTCCAGTTATGACAACTCTGTCAAGAATTGGTTATATCTTAGTCTTACTTTTTGTCGGTTTTAAATCATGGCGGAAAATCTATGATATTCGTGTTTCTTTCGTCGATTTGAACAAAGGCACTAAGGGAACATCACGATTTACAACCTTTTCTGAGGTTAAAGAACAATTTGTAAAAGTACCTCTAAGTAATGAAATCTATTCTGGTCCTGCAGGTGTGCCAATTATTATGGACCCTGACCGCAAGCATGTTTATATTGACACAACAAGTACTAACCGCAAGGTCAATGGTGCGACTCAATCAGGTAAGACACAAGCCTACTCATATCCAGCGATTGATTTAAATATTAGGGCTGAAATACCAGATACTATGATTATCAACGATTTAAAAGGGTCAATGAGTAAGATGACTCTAGGGAATAAACTGGCCAAAAAGAGATTTAATATTTCTGTTTTAAATTTTATCGACCCAAAAAACTCTATTCGCTATAACCCCTTTCATCAAGTTTGGACTTATGTATCGCACGGCATGGATGCGCAAGCTGAAAAAGAAATCGGTGCAGTCGCCTACACCCATATCTATGAAAAAAATCAACAAGATCCAAAATGGAATGACGGTGCTATTGCTACTTTTTCAGCGATCTCGTTAATCCTTGTTCGATTTGCTAAAAAGTATCATCAACCTAAGTGGCTCAATCCAACTGCATTTATGGACTTGGTTGTTAGTTATGCTGTAGCCGATGATAACGGTAATAATGTGTTAGATGCGTATATTCGCTCTTTTCCATCAACCGACCCAATTCGCCTGCTTTATAACCCTGCAGCTATTGCGACAAGAAAACAGAGAGAGTCATTTTATATGATTTTATCGACAACTATGACCAATATGTATGCTAACGAGAATATTCGGTACATGACAAGTGGTATGGATGTTGATTTTGTTAAACTCGCTTATCCTGACAAAATTGCGAATGGTAAGTTAGCTAAACCTACAATGCTCTTTGTGGTCTTTCCTGAGGGCGATAAGGCCTATGCAAAGTTAATGACGACCTTTTATACCCAAATGATTTCTGCGCAGGCTCAGGCAGCTGCTAGGAGCTCCTCGGGCAAGTTCGATCGACGTATTCATTTTTTACTTGAAGAAGTATTCAATATTCCGCCTATTCCTGATTTAGAAACAACACTCAATGTTGGTCTGGAACGTGGGCATGTTTTCTCTATGATTTACCAGTTAGAAAAGCAAGCTAAGATGACATATGGAGAAGATAGGGCCGATGTTGTTCTAGGTGGCGCAGGTCTTTCATATTTCATCATGAGTGATGATGATAAAGACTTGAATGCTTGGAGTGACTCGCTTGGTAAGTCGACAGTTATTGGCTTAAATCGTAGTGGAGATTTACTAGATACAGACAAGTCCTATACTGAAATGGAAGATCAACGTGACCTCTTGTTCAGTGATGAGTTAGGTCTGTTATTGCCAGGGGAGTGGGTGGTCAGA
This sequence comes from uncultured Streptococcus sp., assembly GCA_964590305.1. Classification (GTDB taxonomy): domain Bacteria; phylum Bacillota; class Bacilli; order Lactobacillales; family Streptococcaceae; genus Streptococcus. Next base: position 668 of record CAZPYI010000189.1, on the reverse strand, counting down.
CGGAGGAAGTTCAGACAGGATTTAGAAAATAATCCTGTTAGACCACGTCCAATCTTTGCCAAATACAAATCAGAAATGGTCAATGGGAAAGAGAAATTGACACCTGAAACAAATATGTCATTTGCTTATCAGTATCTATTTAGTGATGAACGCTTTAATAATCATTTGACAATGGACGAACTTGACTATCGTGAGAATTTGGATAAAGATTTTGAAGGCAATAAAATTGACAGAGATATCAGTATTGAGGATCTCTCAATTCCACATGATTTATTTGAAGCAACAGTAAAATGTGCTTTAGGTAAACCTTCTGATGAAGATTACGCTCTTAATCAAAGTAACTTAATGCTGATTGAAAAAAGAATGCGTGAAGAACAACTTAGCAAAGAGGAATTAGAAGAAAACATGATACTTCGACGTAAAGAAAAAATACGTCGAGAACAAGAAGAGCTTGATAAATCAGAACTTAAAAAACAGGAAAAACTTTTCAATCAATCTTTGAAGGAGGCAGTCTTATCAAATCAACAGCGTTCAAATATGCCTGTTGTGCCAAATAGCTTTGGTGCTTTAATTGTAGATGTATTTGTTGGCTCTAAAAGGGAGGAGTTAGTTGAATTAATTCAAAGTCAGTTCCCAAGGAATGCGGACGAGAAATTTACTGAAATCAG
>CAZPYI010000188.1:0-3681 GCA_964590305.1 uncultured Streptococcus sp. | reverse complement strand
ACTGAGAGGTGTAGCTGATAACGAAGTAGAAAGACGAGTTTTAGAAACACTAAAGATTTGTGGTCTTCATGAATTTCGTAAATGGCCTGTTTCTGCTCTTTCTTTTGGTCAGAAAAAAAGAGTTACAATTGCCTCTATTTTAGTCTTGAATCCCGAAATTATCATCCTTGATGAGCCTACGGCGGGCCAAGATAAACGAAACTATACTGAAATCATGAAGTTTTTAGATGAATTGAACGCTGCGGGAAATACGATCATTATGATTACGCATGATATGCAACTTATGATGGAATATTCAGACCGTAGTATTGTAGTAAGTGATGGGCAGATTCTTTCAGATACAACACCAGTTGAACTTTTTGCGCAAAACGCTATCTTAAATCAAGCAAATTTAAAGAAAACCAGTATTTTTAACCTAGCAGATAAAATCCAAGCAGATCCAATTGCTTTAACCAAATATTATATTGAACAGCAAGGAGGTTCTCATGTCTAATCGCTTAATTGGCTATCAGGACGGCAGTGGTTTCCTCTATCAATTATCGGGTGCAAGTAAATTAACTTTTTTTGTATTAGTATCAGTATCTTGTATGACAACTTATGATACACGATTGCTCGTTTTAGTTGGTATTTTCTCTTTGCTTTTATTTAAGGTGACTGGAATTCGGTGGCAAGATGTTTCTTTTGTTATCAAATTCATTGGGATCTTTGCCCTTTTAAATGTGTTAATGGTTTATCTATTTGCACCCGATTATGGTGAAGGTATCTATGGTGTAAGAACTGTTCTCATTGAGGGATGGGGGAGATTCAATCTGACCAGTCAGGAAGTCTTCTATTTGCTCAACCTAAGTCTTAAATATTTTTGCACAGTCCCATTGGCTGTTCTCTTTTTGATGACAACACACCCTAGTCAATTTGCATCTAGCCTCAATCAGATAGGTGTTCCTTATAAAGTAGCTTATGCAGTTAGTTTGACACTTCGTTATATACCAAATGTCCAAGAAGAGTTTTATATGATTCGGATGTCTCAGGAAGCACGTGGATTAGAATTATCAAAAAAGGCAAAATTGGTTGAGCGGATAAAAGGTAACCTACAAATAGTAATACCTCTTCTTTTTAACTCCATAGATTTGATTGATAGGGTATCAACAGCAATGGAATTGAGACGTTTTGGTAAAAATAAAAAGCGTACATGGTACACTTACAAGAAATTAACGACAAATGATTTATTAACTATTGCTTTGGCATTACTAGTTCTTCTGCTTAGTTTGGTATTGTTTATGGTCAATCGAGGGAGATTTTACAATCCATGGCTATAATAAAAGCTCTAATCTCAGCTGAGATTAGAGCTTTTTGAAATTGCTTATTTTAAATAGCCTAAGTAATCTAGTTTTTCGAATTTATCACCACTAGTAATTGCAACTAGGGCTGTGTTGTTTTCAAAAGGTTGGGATGGATTAATGTGTGTATTCAGTGATGAACCATTTTTCTTCCGAATTCCAATTAAGTTTAAACCGTATTTCTTTCTAACATTAAGATTTTCGAGTGTTTTTCCAACCCAAGAGTTTGGGACAGTGAATTCGACCATGGCAATACCATCTTCTAAGTGAATGACATTTTCGATATGGTGACGAAGCATATTTGAGGCAACAGCCTTGCCTGAATCTCGTTCAGGGGTAATGACTTTTGTAGCTCCGATACCATAGAGAACCTCTTCAAAGGTCTCGTTTTTTGCTTTTGCAATAATTGTTTTAATACCCAATTTTTTACAATGCATAACAGCTAGTACAGAAGATTCTAAGTTATTCCCTGTGGCAATGATCACTGCTTCACAGTGTTCAATACCGACTGCCTTCAAGAATTCACTGTCTGTAATATCACCTATGGCTGCTTTAGTAACAATATCAGCAACTTCCTGTACATGGGACTCTCTAATATCAAGAGCAATAACGTCTTGATCAAATTTATTTAACTCTAGAGCAACCGTTCGTCCAAAAATTCCTAGCCCTAGGACTCCAATAATTTTTTTTGCCATACTTATTAATATCTCCTTATATAAATCATCAAAAAATTTCAACTAGCCAACTGTGATATTGGTTTTAGCGTAGCGAATTGTCTTTTCTTTTTTCTGTAAAAGGCTAAGCAAAACAGTGATAGGGCCTACTCTTCCAATGAACATAAGGATCATGATGATGATGCGCCCCATTGTAGAAAGTTGAGGAGTCAAATCCATAGAGACTCCGACTGTTGCCATAGCTGAAATAGACTCAAAAAGTAAAGCAATTGGATTGAGAGCAGGTTCAAACTGTAATAATAAAATATAGCCAGCAACTAAAACTGAAAAGAAAAATATGAGTACAGTTAAGGTTTGCTTGATTGTTCTATTGTCAATGATGCGATGGCGAAAAGTGACTTCAGACTGACCAGAAAGCTCAGCCTTAAAGAGTAAAAAAGTCATTGCGACCGTAGTCACTTTTACTCCACCAGCAGTTCCCCCTGGAGCTCCACCAATAATCATCTGAATCATGTAGACGAGGTTGGTAGAGGTATGCGTATCCAGATAATTGATAGTTGCAAACCCAGCCGTCCTCATTGTCACCGTTTGAAAGAAACTGATCATTAGTTGTTGAAAAATATTGTAATTAGCGATGGTTCTAGCATTTCCAAATTCCATAAACCAGGAGATCCCTGTTCCAAGAAGTAAGACTATTCCAGTAGTGTATAGAATGATTCGTGACTGATTGCTTAAGTGACGAACAACAGAAGAAAGGCGTTGAGGCTTATCAGAAAGATAATTTTTAAAACCTTTCAGCAAGTCCATCCAAACAGAAAAGCCAAGTCCACCAGAGATAATCAGAAATGCTATTGTCACGTTTATTAAGGGATTAAGGATAAAACTCTGCAAGCTGCTTGACCCTAAATTATCAAATCCTGCATTACAGAATGCAGAAATAGCAAGAAAGAAACTATTGAAAATGCCATGCCCTAGTCCAAAGCGTGGAATAAAATCGACCATAATCACTAGAGCTGCTAGAAATTCTATTGCGAAAGTGATTTTATAAACATGAAAAAGATAGTGTTTTAGGTCTGAACTATTATCACGATTTAAAGCAGATTGTAGTAGGCTTTGCTCGGATAAGTCCATGCGTCGACGTAACGCAAATGTACTGATGGCAATTAAAGTGACTAAACCTAAACCACCAATTTGCATAAGCAGCATGGAGACGAGCTGTCCAAGTCCATTATATACCTCAGCTACAGGAATCACAGAAAGTCCAGTCACGCAAACCATTGATACTACGGTGAAAAGGTGGTCCAGATAAGATGAATCTGGAGCATTAACGTAGTGAGTAATAGGCAGTGAAAGAATGATACTGCCTATCAGTATAACAATAAAAAAACTAAAAACTAATCGTTGTGTAACTGATATGGATTTCAAAAAAGATGACAAAACAATACCTCCACCATAAAACTAAGCCTATAATAACAAAAAAAGTCTCAATATGCTACTTAAGAAAGTTAGTTATATCTAGCGGATGAAAGAATAAAATACGTTCAATAGTTTTAGGTGAAATAAAAAGCCTGTACTTACCGTACAGGCTAAAGCTTGAATTTTAACGGATTGTTTTTAATGCGCTACTCCAAGAAATCAAGATCGGAAGAGCACATGGCAGCCTTCAATTC
>CAZPYI010000187.1:0-3691 GCA_964590305.1 uncultured Streptococcus sp. | reverse complement strand
GCTGAATATAATTCAGCTTTTTTGACGTACTTTAGCTACATATTACTCCATCTTATAGTTTGGAATACAAAACAAACAAGTAAATAAACCTAATCATTTGTTTCTCATTTTTTTAATCTTGACATAATATGTTGAATGATATATAATTGTATTACAAAAGCAGTACAAAAATACAGGAGGAAGTTATGCTTAGGAAAAACAAGGGGAAAATGTCGACGAGGACTAAGAAGATTATTGCAGGTGTAATTACTGTTTGCTTTGTAGTTGGAGGGGTAGTAATTTTCTTATTGAACCAAACTTCAAAATCAAATGCAAAAGCAGAGGTCGCTTACACATCAATAAATGTAAGCGAAGGAAGTGTCGCTTCGTCAACACTATTATCTGGAACGGCTAAAGCACTTTCAGAACAATATGTCTATTTTGATGTTTCAAAAGGTAGTGATGCGACAGTAACTGTTGCTGTTGGTGATCAGATAACGAAAGGACAACAGTTAGTTCAATATGATAAAACAGTAGCACAGGCAGCCTATGATATGGCGGTTCGAAATCTTAATAAGATCGGACGCCAAATTAACTATCTAAAGACTTATGGAAATTTGCCAACCACATCAACAAGTATTGATGAAGAGACAGGAGAGCCTGTATCACAAACTATTCAACCAACTGCAGAACAAAATGCGAGTTATAATCAACAACTTCAAGATTTAAATGATTCATATGCAGATGCACAATCAGAAATTAATAAAGCACAGGATGCTTTAAACCAAACGATAATTGTTAGTGATGTTGATGGTACCGTTGTTGAGACGAACAGCGACATTGATCCATCTGCAAAAGAGAGTCAGACGCTTGTTCATATTGTAACTGAGGGCCAACTACAAGTTCAAGGTACTCTGACGGAGTATGATTTAGCCAATGTGCATTCAGGACAGTCTGTCAAGATAAAATCGAAAGTTTATCCCGATCAAGAATGGACTGGTACTATTTCGTATATTTCAAATTACCCAAATCCAACTAGTGATGCTGCTAGTGCAACAGGTAGCGCAGCAATTTCAACTAGTTATGACTATAAAGTTGATCTAACTAGTGAACTTGGTGATCTGAAGCAAGGTTTCACTGTAACAGTTGAGGTAATTAATGAAAATAAAAATAAACTTGTTCCAGTAGACGCCATAGTAAATGACAAAGATAAGAATTATGTGTGGCTTTATGATGAGAACACTTCAAAAGTGAACAAAGTTGAAGTAACATTAGGTAATGCAGATGCAGCTAAACAAGAAGTTCTGACAGGAATAGAAGTTGGGCAAGTCATTATTTCAAACCCAAATTCAAACTTTAAAGATGGTCAGAAAATTGAAAATGTAACTTCGGGTGATACAACTACAGCAGGATCTGAGGTGAGTACTGAGTGACAGAAGACAAAAAAGTATTGATTCAACTCAATGATATTGTAAAAAGTTATCAAAACGGAGATCAAGAACTTCAAGTTTTGAAAGGAATTGATTTAACAGTTTATGAAGGTGAGTTTTTAGCTATCATGGGTCCTTCGGGTTCTGGTAAGTCAACACTTATGAATATTATTGGCTTGCTTGACCGTCCGACTTCTGGTGACTATAGCCTCAATGGAAATCAAGTTGGAGAGCTCAAAGAAAAAAAAATGGCAAAGGTCAGAAATGAAGAAATCGGATTTGTTTTCCAACAATTTTTCTTGCTTTCAAAATTAGATGCCTTACAAAATGTGGAATTACCATTGATTTATGCAGGAGTAGGTGTTTCCCAGCGTCGCAAGCTTTCAAAGATGTATCTTGAAAAAGTGGAACTTGAAGATCGCATGAAGCATCTCCCATCAGAATTATCTGGTGGACAAAAACAGCGTGTTGCAATTGCACGTGCCTTGGTTAACAACCCATCAATTATTCTAGCTGATGAGCCGACTGGGGCCTTAGATACTAAAACTGGTGAACAGATTTTACAGTTATTGCTGGAGCTCAATAAAGAAGGTAAAACAATTATCATGGTAACCCATGAGCCTGAGATTGCTGATTACGCTAATCGCAGAATTGTAATCCGTGATGGAGAGATAACCACTGACACAGTTGAGAGTGTCAGAATTGAATAGGGAGGGAGTGTTTTATGGAAAATTGGAAATTCGCCCTTAGTTCAATTATGGGGCATAAAATGCGCTCAATTCTGACGATGTTAGGAATTATTATTGGAGTCGCTGCAGTTGTTCTTATCATGGCCTTGGGAAATGGTATGCGGCAAAGTGTTACAGATAGTTTCACTGGTGATAAAAAAGAAATACAACTTTATTTTCAAGCGGAAACGACAGATGATTCAAACTCTGACATAGACAACGCCTACATGGCAATGTATATGGAAAACGCCAATAAAGTTGAATCTGCTTGGATGGATAAGATTGTTTCAGATATCGATGGAATTGATTCCTACTATTTTACAAATTCAACGGTAGCTACAATTGCTCATGAAAAAAACAAAATTGAAAATGTCACAATTACTGGTGTTAGTGGTGATTACTTCAAAGTGAAAAAATACGATATTATAGCAGGGCGTAGCTTACAAGAAAAAGATTATACAAATTTTTCACGGATTATCATGATTGATACAGTTTTATCTGATGATTTATTTGGTAAAGATAATTATGACTCCGGATTAAATAAAGTAGTCAGTATTGGTAACAAAGATTACTTAGTTGTTGGTGTCTATAAGACAGAAGAAGATACATTTTCAATGTATGGTTTGTCAGGTTCAGCCGTTATGGCTAATACTCAGGTTGCTTCAGAGTTTGGTATAAATGAAGTTGGTCAAATCTTTGTTCACACGACAGATGCAGCGCAGGTTCAAGAACTTGGTACTAGAGCAGGTGAGATGTTGACGCAATTATCACAAGTAAAAGATGGTTCTTATCAGGTTCCAAATATGGGAGCGCTCATGGATCAAATCAATTCATCTTATGGTATTATGACAGCTGTTATTGGTTCAATTGCAGGGATATCTCTTCTTGTTGGAGGAATCGGTGTTATGAATATCATGCTTGTATCTGTAACAGAGCGTACACGTGAAATTGGATTGAGAAAAGCATTAGGCGCTACTCGTTCCAACATTTTGACACAGTTTTTGATTGAGTCTACTGTATTAACTATTCTTGGGGGGTTGTTAGGATTACTAATTGCTTATGGACTAGTTGGATTCTTAGGATCTGCTTTAGGACTTACTACTGTCGTTTCGCTAGATGTTGCTTTTGTTAGTATTGCCTTCTCAGCATTTATTGGCATTGTTTTCGGACTGTTACCAGCAAATAAAGCAAGTAAACTAGATCCAATTGAAGCTTTGAGATATGAGTAGGTATCAAATATAAACCTTCAGACAAAATTTTTATTCTTATATAGAACTAAATAGACATTCTAGAAGATGAAAAGCTCTGTCAAGAAAAAAACTTGACAGAGCTTTTTTTTATGTTATAATAGACAAAGTGAGTTATTAAAACCACAATTAATTTTATATACAGAAAAGAGACTTAATAAAAATGGCAGTAAAAATCCGTTTAACTCGTATGGGTTCTAAGAAAAAACCTTTCTACCGTATCAACATAGCTGATTCACGTGCACCACGTGATGGTCGTTTTATCGAAACTGTTGGAACTTATAACCCACTTGTTGCTGAAAACCAA
>CAZPYI010000186.1:0-3755 GCA_964590305.1 uncultured Streptococcus sp. | reverse complement strand
CAGACAAGTCTTCTACAAAAAGAAGCATCTGGTGAGGATCTTGCCTTTAGTGTTACCTTGATGCATGGTCAAGATCATTTAATGACTACCATTTTATTACAAGATTTAATGAAACACATGATCGAACTTTATAAGAGAGGTACAAACTAATGAATAAACTAATTGCTCAAATTGAAAAAGGGAAACCATTTTTCGAGAAAATATCTCGTAACATCTATCTTCGTGCTATCCGTGATGGCTTTATTGCCAGCATGCCAGTTATCTTATTCTCAAGTATTTTCCTTCTGATTGCTTTTGTTCCAAACATCTTTGGATTTAATTGGAGTGAAGAAGTAGTTGGGATGTTGATGAAACCTTACAACTACACAATGGGTGTGGTCGCACTTTTGGTTGCTGGAACAACTGCAAAATCATTAACCGATTCTGTAAACCGTGATCTTGAAAGTACAAACCAAATCAACTTCTTGTCGACTATGCTTGCCTCAATCACTGGTTTCTTGATTTTGGCATCAGATGCAATTGAAGGAGGCTTTGCAAGTGGCTTCTTAGGGACTAAAGGTCTTCTTTCAGCCTTCGTCTCAGCTTTTGTCATTGTCAATATCTACAAAGTCTGTGTAAAAAATAACGTTTCTATTCGCATGCCAGACGAAGTTCCACCGAACATTTCGCAGGTTTTCAAAGACTTAATCCCATTCACATTATCAATTTTAACTCTCTATGTTCTTGATATCATTGTTCGTAATACTGTTGGTACAAGTGTTGCTGAAGCAATCGGAACATTACTTGCACCGCTCTTTACAGCAGCTGATGGTTATCTTGGAATCACGATTATCTTTGGTGCCTATGCTCTTTTCTGGTTCGTTGGTATTCATGGGCCATCAATCGTTGAACCTGCTATTGCTGCTATTACTTATGCCAATATTGAAACAAACTTCCAATTACTTCAAGCTGGACAACACGCTGATAAAATCTTGACTTCAGGAACTCAAATGTTTATCGTAACGATGGGTGGTACAGGTGCAACTCTTGTGGTGCCATTCATGTTCATGTGGTTGACAAAATCAAAACGTAACCAAGCAATCGGTCGTGCATCAGTTGTTCCAACCTTCTTCGGTGTTAATGAGCCAATCTTATTTGGTGCACCTCTTGTTTTGAACCCAATCTTCTTTATTCCATTTATTTTTGCTCCAATTGCAAACGTATGGATCTTCAAATTCTTCGTTGATGTTCTTGGTATGAACAGCTTTAGTGTGAACTTGCCATGGACAACACCTGGTCCTATAGGTATTATCATGGGTACTGGTTTTGGTCTTTGGTCATTTGTTCTTGCTTTGACTTTGATTGTTGTAGACGTACTTATTTACTACCCATTCTTGAAAGTCTATGACGAACAAATTTTGGAAGAAGAACGTTCAGGTAAATCGTCTGATAGTTTGAAAGAAAAAGTTGCTGCTAACTTCAACACAGCAAAAGCAGACGCTATTCTTGAAAATGCTGGCGTTACCAAAGAAATTAAAGAACAAACAAACGTTCTCGTTCTTTGTGCCGGTGGTGGTACAAGTGGTTTATTAGCAAATGCTTTGAATAAAGCAGCTAAAGAATATGGTGTTCCAGTTACTGCAGCAGCAGGAAGCTATGGTGGTCACCGTGAAATCTTGCCGCAATATCAGCTCGTTATCCTTGCACCTCAAGTAGCTTCTAACTATGAAGATATGAAAGTGGAAACTGATAAACTTGATATTAAATTAGCTAAGACTGAAGGTGCACAATACATCAAATTGACTCGCGATGGACAAGGCGCATTGGACTTTGTTAAACAACAAATGGAAAATTAAAATAGACAACATTAGGGAAGGTTGGGGGAACTCAACTTCCCTTTTTAGATGAAGAGGAAAAACAAATGTCAAAAACATTACCTAAAGATTTTATTTTCGGTGGTGCAACAGCAGCATATCAAGCTGAAGGTGCTACTAAAACAGACGGTAAAGGTCCAGTTGCTTGGGACAAATACCTAGAAGATAATTACTGGTATACGGCTGAGCCAGCAAGTGATTTCTATAATCGCTATCCTGTTGACTTGAAGTTAGCTGAAGAATTTGGTGTTAATGGAATCCGTATTTCAATCGCTTGGTCCCGTATTTTCCCAACGGGATTTGGACCAGTCAATGAAAAAGGAGTGAAATTTTATCATGACCTTTTTGCAGAGTGTCATAAGCGGGGCGTTGAACCTTTTGTAACACTTCACCACTTTGATACTCCTGAAGAATTACATTCAAATGGCGATTTCTTAAATCGTACAAATATTGATCACTTTGTTAACTATGCAGAATTTTGCTTCAAAGAATTTACAGAAGTTAATTATTGGACTACTTTCAATGAGATTGGACCAATTGGTGATGGACAATATCTTGTAGGGAAATTTCCTCCAGGGATTAAATACGATCTTGCCAAAGTCTTTCAATCACACCATAACATGATGGTTTCTCATGCTCGTGCTGTTAAACTGTTTAAAGATGGTGGTTACAAGGGCGAGATTGGTGTGGTTCATGCTCTTCCAACAAAATATCCGTTTGATAAAAACAATCCTGATGATGTTAGAGCAGCAGAACTTGAAGATATTATCCATAATAAATTCATTCTTGATGCAACTTATCTAGGTGGTTATTCAGAGAAAACGATGGAAGGTGTTAATCATATTCTTGCACTTAATGGGGGGACACTAGATCTTCGTGAGGAAGATTTTGAAGTACTTGAAGCTGCAAAAGATTTGAATGATTTCCTTGGTATTAACTATTATATGAGTGATTGGATGCAAGCCTTTGATGGGCCAACAGAAATTATCCATAACGGTAAAGGTGAAAAAGGAAGTTCTAAGTACCAAATTAAAGGTGTTGGACGTCGTGTAGCACCAGTTGATGTCCCTAAGACTGATTGGGACTGGATTATTTATCCGCAAGGTTTGTATGATCAAATTATGCGAGTAAAAAGAGACTATCCAAATTATAAGAAAATTTATATCACTGAAAATGGTTTGGGATATAAAGATGAATTTGTTGACAACACGGTGTATGACGATGCACGCATTGACTACGTGAAGAAACACTTAGAAGTCATTTCAGATGCCATTGCGGATGGGGCAAATGTTAAAGGATACTTTATTTGGTCCTTGATGGATGTCTTCTCGTGGTCAAATGGTTACGAAAAACGATATGGTCTCTTCTATGTAGATTTTGAAACACAGGAACGTTATCCGAAAAAATCAGCATACTGGTATAAACAAGTAGCAGAAACTCAAGTTATTGAATAGATAGTATTCTTCTTAAAAATTTCTAACGCAAGATAAGAGTGTGGGTTTAATACTAACGCTCTTGTTTTGTATAACGGAGTGAAAAATATGGTTATTGAATTAAAAAATGAACAGTTAACGGTACAGTTTTCGGAGTTTGGTGGTGCTTTATCTTCTATTAAAGATAAAGATGGAGTTGAATACCTTTGGCAAGGTAATCCAGAATATTGGAGTGGACAAGCGCCAGTTTTATTTCCGATTTGTGGAAGTTTGAGGAATGATTGGGCAATATACAGACCAGCAGAAAAACCTCATTTTACTGGAATTATTCCACGACATGGATTAGTTAGAAAGGAAAATTTTGATTATTGTAAGATAGATGACAGCACAGTGTCCTTTAGTTTTAAGGCTAATGAAAAAACACTTAAAGAATATCCTTATCATTTTGTGTTGAATATTATATATAAAT
>CAZPYI010000185.1:0-3777 GCA_964590305.1 uncultured Streptococcus sp. | reverse complement strand
TTGGATAGTTATTAATCCAATTTTCAATGACTGCGACTTGTTGTGGAGTCGCATTAGAAAAACCACTTCAACTGCCATCGAAGTGGTTTTTCTAATGCGCTTATTTCATTATACAAGACTCTTATCGAACAACTAGATCGAAAAGATGAACAAATCGTAAATCTTCAAAAAATTATTTACAATAAAGATACAAGATTGCTAGAATTAACCGATAAAAAATCTTGGTGTCAGTTTTGGAAATGAATCTGTTCCACAAATTTTAGCTATTTTTCAGAAACTAGAAGTATACTCCCTACAAGTTATAAAAGAAAGTAGGTTAAAACTATGAAAAAAATAATGGCTGTTTTGATTAGCATTATTGCATTGGGTGCAGCAGCTTACAGTGCCTTTATGATATTCTTAAAACCAGAAACAACAACGACTACAGCAACTAAAACCTCTGAAGTTAGTAACCAATCTTCTTCATCGTCAACGAGTGACAGTACAACAACAACCTCAACAAGTTTCAAAGATGGAACTTACACAGGAGCTTCAACAAGCACAGAGTGGGGTGACGTCCAACTTCAGATTACCGTATCATCTGGAAAAATTACAAATATTTCAGCATTGACCTATCCAAATGATGAGGGCAAATCAGTGGCTATAAACCAAGAAGCCATCCCAGCTTATACTAAAGAGGCGATATCAAATCAAAGTGCTGATATTCAAGCTATTTCTGGAGCTACAGAAACCTACAAAGGCTTCACAGGCTCGCTTCAGGATGCCATCAACCAAGCACAAAAAGGAGCATAAACATGACTTACTATTATCAAAACAGTCAAGTCATAGAAGCAATGACTATTCCGTTCACAGTAACAATTGCTAGTACCAATGATAAAGAAGGAAAAAAACTTTGCCAAGATACTACTCCAAAGATTGAGGAAGAATTAAAACGTATCGAAAGGGATTATTCTGCATTTTGTGATAATTCTCTAGTCAGTCGTTTTGGTAATGGCGAATCGTCTATCTTGCTATCCCACCTTGAATTTCAAGAAATTTACAAGCAAGTCACTGCAGCATCTAAAGCAACGAACGGCATCTTTGACCCTTATTTTTCTGGAAAATATAACCCTACTGGCTATGTCAAAGGATGGGCTATCGAAAAATGTTATCAAGACTTTTTAGCACCTTTACTTAGTCGTGATGCTATTGTTGGTGTGTATCTTAATGGTGGGGGAGATATCCAGTGTGGCATTCAACTCTATAGTGGCTTTCAATGGACAATCGGAGTTGAGAACCCAGATAAATTAAATGAAGTATCTGCTATATATAACCTTGAAAATAGCGCACTTGCAACATCTGGTTATAGTAAAAGAGGAAAACATGTGGTCTCTAAGGATATAACCTTACAACAAGTCACTGTTCAACACGAACACCTTGCAACTGCTGATGTCTGGGCTACAACATTACTAGCAGCACCAGCGGAGTCTCGTACCACATTACTTTCAAACTATCACTTAAATGCAGTTTTGATTTTTGAAGATCGTAAAGAAGTGTATCAAAATGGAGAGAAAAAAGATGTTCAAAAAATATGATTTCGTTCTTGGAGCAGTTTGGCTAGTCGTCCTATTTCTAATTCCATTTCCCTTTATCGTCACTTTCTTAGATGGTCTTCCAAGTATCTATCATTCCCAACGACTTCCATTTGTGATTGGGATATTTGCATATGTTTGGATGCTACTAGCAATTTATACCAGCACAAAACCCAAGTGGTTAGATCGTTTAATCGGTTTACCCCACCTCTATATGGTACATGGTTGCCTAAGTTTGTTGGCTTTAGTGTTAGCATTTTTACACAAGGAGAATAGCCCATCAGCAGGTTGGATTAAAACAACTGGTGATTGGGCATTCGATATCTTTTTAGGTTTAACCATATATTCTATGGTTTTCATGGCAGGATGGCTAACCAGTAGAATTCCCTTACTTGAAAGAATCAAGAAAACTCTAGAACGAGTTTTCAAGTATGAAATTAGCATCATTCTCCACCGCCTCAATTTATTAGCAACATTATTAGTTTTTATTCATATTCAACTTATCGATTACGTTATGGCTATTAAGCCTTTTATGGCTCTTATCTGGTTGGCAACAGTTTTTGTTTTTGCCTCATATCTATGGTCTAAATTTAAAGAGAATTCAAAAGGAGTGACAGCTCAATTAATCCATCATCAAGAATTGGCTCCAAATATTTGGGAATCGGTTATTCAACTGCCAAAACGTCCAAAGCTGAAATTACGGGCAGGAGACTTCGTCTTTATCTCATTTCCACAAATTAAAGGAATGGGCGAACCTCATCCATTTTCTCTAGTTAATGCACCATCTGGTGATGGACAAATCAAATTAGCTATTCGAGGAGACGGAGACTTCACAAGACAATTACAAACAATTCAAGCACCAGAAAGTATCAGTGTCGCCGGTGGTTATGGTATGTATCAGACTATTATTGATGATTTCTCCGCAAAACAATTACTCATCATTGGTGGCGGTATTGGTATTGTCCCTCTCTTATCAGTCATTGACGGCAATCCAGATTTAGAGACTATCTTATATTATTCTGTCCATCAGAATAGTCCGATGATTTATAGTAACCAAATAGAGCAGTGGCAAAGTGAGAGAAATAACTTTCATGCTCGTTTACAGGAAGGCAGATTTGAGGATGAGACCATTGTCAATACACTGCCCAAAGACCGCAGTAAGCTAGTCGTGCTCATTGGAGGACCAGCTCGTATGGGAAGGCATTGGAAGGCATTAATGCTTAGAGAAGGATTATCTCAAGAACAAATTTACTATGAAGAGTTTTCATGGTAAGTCGAACAGCCCAAAATGTTCCAAAAGATATTTAATCAAATAATCGAGTTCTATTCAGTACAGAACTCGATTATTTTTGTTTCTTTTAAAAACAAAAATAAAGAATCAACTAGTACACATATAGCAAATGATAGCAATCGTATAATAAATGATTACTAATAAGTTCCTTACTGTATGACACACCTCTACCGCACACAAATGAGTAAATACTTATTGCTAAAATCTGATACAAAACTACTATTTTTAACATAAATATTCATTTTATTAGTGTCTATATCTTTATAATCTACTCACTAGTAACTAGTATTTTTTAACTAACAGCTACAACTCCAAAGCTTTAAGTGTTATCTAATTAGGAATAAAAATTTTTCGAAAAAGATCTATTTTTCGGAAAATTTATAATATTTTATTTGCACATTGATACTATATTCTATTTTAGGGTGAAATAGTCTTTTACCACATGATTGACCTCCATTTTCTTCTATTTATATACTATAATTGAAAGAAAACTATTAGTAAATTTTAATTGCAAAGAAAATATTTAAACTATTTCCCCTATTTCAATCAAACTTATTTAGTCTTTTGAAATAAAATAGAAATCTGTGAATGCCTGATGTTACGCTGTTTTTAATCCAATTGAAACCAATACTTTCCAAACCAGGTCTTAAGAAAGCTCGTAAAGCTTCACAATTCTCAAAACGTTAAGAATCAGCTACAATACAGCAATTAAAAACACTTCATGGTTCACACCATGAAGTGTTTTTTATAGTAAGAGGATTTATTTCTACTTTTCTAATCTACCTAGAGTGACTAAGTTTACTTTAGAGCTTTCCTACAGGCAAAACTAAAGAGAAGTTTACATTTTATTAAAAAAAGTAGTTGACAGTTTTTTCTAAGTTTAGTATACTAGATAAGCTGTCGCAAGAGAGCAGG
>CAZPYI010000184.1:0-3787 GCA_964590305.1 uncultured Streptococcus sp. | reverse complement strand
GCTTTGCCAAGCTGCCGGGGCTGGTGGAGCGCAGCGGCAACGGCCTCAACGGCGTACACTCTTTCCCATACGATTGACTATTTTTTATAGTTGTATTTTGATAAAGAAAAAAACTTAATTCATCCCTGAGCTAAGTTTCTTTTCTGTTGTACATTGTTTAATCAAGTTAATTTGCTATTTTTATATAGTTGGTTTTTGTGTCCAACTTAGAGGGTACAGTAAACTCTCAACTCTTTTTAGTTTGCTAAATATTATTTTTATAAGTGTTCAAAGTTAAGAAAAGTTAAGACTCGTTATATTTCTGATAAATATATGTCCCATTTGAAGCGATAATTTTCTGGTACCAATCAAAACTGTCTTTTTTCTGACGAGCTAAAGTTCCAGTTCCATCATCATATTTATCAACAAAAATGATACCATATCTTTTTTTCATCTCGCCAGTTGATGCACTCACGATATCAACCGCACTCCAGATAGTATAGCCAATTAAGTCTACGCCGTCTTCTATAGCTTTATCCATCTGCTCAATATGTTTTCTTAAATATTGAATACGGTAGCTGTCATGTATTTTACCATCTTCTGAACGATCTTCGGATACCCCAATCCCGTTTTCAACAATCATCACAGGAAGTTGATAGCGGTCATAGATATCATTTAATGCAATTCGTAAACCAACTGGATCAATCATTGCATTCCATTCTGTTTGCTCTAAGTAAGGGTTGTTAACCCCTGAACCACCAATCATGCTATGGCCATTTTTCGTTACCTTTTCATCTGCTGAAACACATAGGGTTAAATAGTAGCTGAACGTGTAGAAATCAACTTTTCCTTTTGCTAAGATGGCCAAATCGTCATCTGCAAATTCAATTGCAAAGCCACAATCTTTAAAATACTTTATTGCATAGTAAGGATACTTCCCAAATACTTGAACATCCCCACAAAATTTTGAATGCATGTTTTCTTCTTGCTTTGCTAGTAAAATATCATCAGGATGACACGTATAGGGATACCGAGGCATATAGGAAATCATACAGCCAATCTTCAACTCAGGGTACTCTTCATGAGCGAAAGCTACAACTCTCGCACTAGCAATAAATTGATGATGTAATGCTTGATAGCGTTGTTGCATATTATCTGGTTGATTAATAAAATCTGATTCTCCTACTGCTATTCCTAAAGACAGAAAATTCCCAATTGATAAGGTCGCTGTATTAATTTCATTGAATGTTACCCAATGTGTTACTTTTTGATGATAACGAGTGAATAAAACTTGAGCATACTGAAAATAGAAATCAATCAATTCTCGACTTGCCCAACCATTGAAATGTTTACTTAAGTTTGCTGGGACATCAAAGTGAGCGATTGTCACAATTGGTTCAATGCCGTATTTTAGACACTCATCAAAAACATCATCATAAAATTGTAAGCCTTCTTCATTTGGTTGCCTATCGTTTCCATTAGGAAAGATTCGTGACCAGTTGATTGACATTCTAAAAGCTTTAAAACCAGCTTCTGCAAATAAAGCAATATCTTCTTTGTAATGATGATAAAAATCGGTAGCTTCATGACTTGGATACAGAATATCAGGATTTACTGCATCTGTTATTTTTCGTGAGCTTGTATGTGTACCACCACTAATTAAATCTGCACAAGCTAGGCCTTTACCACCCTCATTATAGCCACCTTCGTATTGATTTGCGGCTGAAGCGCCACCCCATAAAAATTTTTTAGGAAAACTCATCATTTCCTTCCTTTCAAAGTCACTCATTTTTCAAAAAACTGCTAGTAAATCTTCTCCAACTCGAATTGTTGTGCTCTTGTTGATTGCTAACACATCTAAATAATTACTTGTGTTCGTTACAGTAATCATGACTGTGTCTTCATAGCCAGCTGCATTAATTTTTTCAGAATCAAAATGGAGTAACTCTTGACCCTTCACCAAAATATCTCCTTCATTAATCAATCTTTCAAAAGCTGCACCTTGCAAATTGACTGTATCAATTCCAATATGAATTAATAATTCAACTCCCTGATCGCTAGTCAAACCAATCGCGTGATTACCTGGAAAGACAGCAGTAACTTTGCCAGAGAATGGCGCATATACTGTTGTACTTGTTGGTTTGATGGCGATACCTTTTCCTAATGCAAGTGATGCAAACGCTTGATCATTAGTTTCTGTCAAAGGAATTGTATTTCCCTCCAGTGGTGATGAAATAGTTGATTCCATTTTTTGTGGTGCTGCTGTTTCAGACGCTACTTCATGATTCACTGACTTGTCAGCAGAAACTATATTATTATTGGGGAAATCTGTATCTTTAACGACCAACCAAGTATAACCAAAAGAAATAACAAAGGTAATGATTGAACCAATTGTCGCATGTAGCACGCTACTATATGAAGGTAATGCGATGAATGATGCAATAACTACCGGTGTATTGATATTCATTATTCCAAAGTACAATCCCCCAACAGCACCACCTAAAATCATTCCTATAACAGGTTTTTTCAAACGTAAAGTAACACCATATAAAGCTGGCTCAGAAACTCCCATTAAAGCTGTGATGGCTGCAGAAAAACTTATTTGTTTAAATTCACTGTCTTTCGCCTTAATACCTGCTGCTAAACATATAGCTGCTTCAGCGGCTAACCCTAATAACATCCCAGGAACAATTAAATTATCATATCCATAGGTTGCTAATGATGTCAGTAAAATTGGTGTTAATGTCGTGTGCATTCCTGTCATTACCAATAACTGTGCAAATGCTCCCATAAACAATACTGCCAATGGACCAAAATTATTTGATAAATAATTCAAAAATTGTGCAACGTAATTCCCCACAGTTACTCCCAATGGACCAATTAACAATAAAGCAAATGGTGTGATGACAATAATGGTTAGCAAAGGACGTAGGATAAATTTTACACTATTTGGTAAAATTTTATCAACAAATTTATATACATAAGACATTAATAGTACTGTCAAAAGGACAGGTAAAACAGAAGCATTGTAACTAACATTTGGCACTGTCATGCCAAGAAAAGTAATACCTCCATCTTGACTTAGTAACGTTGTCAGTCCTGGCATTACAAAAATAGCACCAACGTAGCTTCCTAGAAAAGGATCAATTTTTAAACGCTTAGCTACTGATGATCCTAGAAAGACTGGGATGAAGAAAAAAGCTGCCTGAGAAATTTGATATAAGACGAGATAGGTGTCGTCAGTTTCAGTCAATATACCAGATAAGGTTAATAATGATAGTAAAACTTGCAACATTCCTCCTGCTGCAATAATTGCAATCATTGGTGTGAAGCAACCAGCGATAAAATCTAACAACCGAGAAATTATTGACTTATCATTCGTAGTGCCGTCACTCGTCCCCTCAACCGTAGGTAGCTGTTCATAAACGCTTGATACATCTGGACCGATAATAACTTGATACTGTCCATTACTTTGAACTAGCCCAGTCACCCCTTTTAATGCTTTGATACCTTCTGTATCTGCTTTTTTTTCATCCGATAAAGTAAATCGTAATCGTGTAGCACAATGGGTAACATGTTGAATATTTTTAGCTCCACCAACTTTTTCATAAATGTCAGAGGCTAATTGTTTATAGTCCATTTTAATTTTCCTTTTCTATATTTTCTGTTAATTTTTGGATATGTAAGCTTAAATAAATTTCTTCGTTGTCAGATATAGTGATATTATACGTATTTTCAATATACATACTTATCTTTTTTACACAATTGAATGCACGTGGATATAATTTTTCTACTTGTTCATACAATG
>CAZPYI010000183.1:0-3880 GCA_964590305.1 uncultured Streptococcus sp. | reverse complement strand
GTGCACGGGCATTGTTTAAGAAAAATCCCTTGATGCTACTCAAAAATTAGGATATTAGGTTTGTTTTACAAATAATTGTGGAGATTATGAAAAATGAGTAATGAATTATATATTGATAAAAAGTTGAGTAGAAATTTAAAACGAATCATTCTCCTTGCTATGGATATGATATTAATCCTTCTATCCATGATTTTAAGTCGTGAGTTTTTAGACATCATTGTTGATATTCCCAACGAGCAATTTTACATTGCTGTCGTATTCGTACAAATAGTATATGTAGCGATTGCGATTCGATTAAAAGTATTTTCTTTGATCACACGCTATACTGGCACAAAGACTTATGTGAAGATTGGCGGTAGTCTTCTCTGTGCATATGTTTTCTTGCTTCTTTTTTCAACATTTATCTGGAAAAACTTCAGCTATCGTTTTATCTTGGTTGCATTTATTACCTCTTTTGTTGCACTAATTGTACCGAGATTAATATGGAAATACATGCATGAACAAAGCAAGGTACAGCAAGCTTCAGAGAATCAACCAATTCGTACACTTGTAGTGGGTGCAGGTGACGGTGGAAATTTATTCATCAACACTGTCGAAGAAAAGAAAATCAATATTGACATTGTCGGTATCGTTGATCAAGATCCAAACAAAATAGGAAGTTTTATTCGTTCGTATAAAGTCTTAGGAGATCGGAACGATATTCCTCGTCTGGTAGAAGAACTCAATGTCGAACAAGTCACTATCGCCATCCCATCCTTGTCTGGCCGTGATCGCGAAGCCATTGTCACCATCTGTAAATCAGTCGGAGTTCCAGTAAACAATATGCCAAGTATTGAAGATATTTTTTCTGGAGATGTTACAGTAAGTGATTTCCAAGAAATCGATATCGCTGACTTGCTTGGACGACCAGAGGTTGTCTTGAACCAAGAAGAATTAAATACCTATTTCGAAGGAAAAACGATACTAGTAACTGGGGCAGGTGGTTCTATTGGTTCTGAGTTATGCCGTCAAATTATCAAATTTTCTCCTAAACGACTCTTGTTAGTTGGTCATGGTGAAAATTCGATTTACCTTATTCACCGCGAATTGCAGGCGGCATATGGAGATACTGTCGAACTTGTTCCAATTATCGCTGATATTCAAGATCGGAACTTAATTTTCGATATCATGGCAACTTATCAGCCAAATGTAGTCTATCATGCTGCGGCTCATAAGCATGTTCCGTTAATGGAATATAACCCTCATGAAGCTGTAAAAAATAATATTTTCGGTACGAAAAATGTGGCTGAGGCAGCAAAAGCAGCCAATGTCGAAAAATTTGTTATGATTTCCACAGATAAAGCTGTCAATCCACCAAATGTCATGGGTGCTACCAAACGTGTTGCAGAGATGATTGTGACAGGACTGAACGAGTCAGGAAAGACACAATTTGCAGCAGTACGATTTGGGAATGTACTTGGAAGTCGCGGTAGTGTGGTGCCTGTTTTCGAAGACCAAGTAAAAAAAGGTGGACCTGTTACTGTTACAGATTTCCGCATGACTCGATACTTTATGACTATACCTGAGGCAAGTCGCTTAGTGATTCAAGCAGGGCATCTGGCAAAAGGTGGAGAAATATTCATCCTAGATATGGGTGAACCTGTTCAAATTCTAGAATTAGCCCGTAAGGTCATTATGCTTAGTGGGAAAACAGAAGAAGAGATTGGTATTGTTGAATCAGGTATCCGACCGGGAGAAAAATTATATGAAGAATTGCTTTCGTCAGAAGAACGTGTCAGTGAGCAAATTCATGAGAAAATTTTTGTTAGCCGTGTAACCAATAAAGATCAAAATAGTGTACAAACCTTTATCCATTCACTCTTATCATTGGATCAAAAAGAGTTGAAGGATGTCTTGAAAGAATTCGCAAAACAAGAATAAAGAAAGTAAAAGAAATTTTACTTTCCTAGAGTTTAAAAAGAAATTTTAGATTCTAGGAAGGCTAAAAGTAAAAACGAGGTAGTCGATGCTAAGTCAACGCTTAATAGAAGAAAAGAGTTTGGATTTCAAGGGAGGTATCTATCATAAAGTTCAAATTGAGTTGGCTTCCAATTCTAACCATATTGAAGGTAGTCAACTTTCCCATGATCAAACTCGGTATATCTTTGAAACAAATACGATTGGTTTTGAAGAAGGAACTTCTATAAAAGTTGATGACATTATTGAAGTTAGCAACCACTTTACATCATTTGATTACCTGATTGATAGTTTTCAAGACGAATTGACAGAGAAATGGATCAATGGTATTCATTCTATTTTGAAGCGTGGGACATGCGATGCAAGACAATCATGGTTTCTTGCTTGATACTTGTCTATTTGCTCAAGATAGATTTAAAAACTATTTGGAATATTTTAGGATTCAGTATTAAATACTTAACTAGTTTTAGGAAAAAGGAGATTGAAAATGGCATTTGATTTTTCAAAAAAAGTAGTACCTTTCGAAAATAAAATTTGGTTGGCTTCTCCAACAATGCATGGTGAAGAGCTGAAATTTATGAAGGAAGCATATGATACAAACTGGATGACTACAGCTGGTTCGAATATAAATGCATTAGAGGAACAGATAAAAGATTACACTAAGAGTGAAAATGTCGTTGCGCTTTCGTCAGGTACTTCTGCACTGCATTTGGCAATGAAGTTAGCAGGGATTAAAAAGGGTGACTTTGTTTTTTGTTCGGATGTTACTTTTTCTGCTACAGTTAATCCTGTGACATATGAAGGTGGTATCCCAATCTTTATTGATTCGGAATATGAAACATGGAACATGGATCCGAAAGCACTAGAGAAAGCATTTGAACTCTATCCGAATGTCAAAGTTGTAGTATTGGTCCACTTGTATGGAGTGCCAGCAAAGATTGATGAAATTAAATCCATTTGTGATAAACATGGAGCAATTCTCATAGAGGATGCGGCAGAGTCGTTAGGTGCTACATATAAGCACCAACAAACAGGTACTTTTGGGCACTATTCAGTTATTTCATTTAATGGAAATAAAATTATAACTGGATCAAGCGGAGGCGCTTTGTTGACACCTGAATTAGATGCTGCGAATAAAGTTAGAAAATGGTCTACACAAGCAAGGGAACAAGCAAGTTGGTATCAGCATGAGGAAATTGGATATAATTACCGCATGAGTAATGTAATTGCTGGTGTTGCTCGTGGCCAGATGCCTTATCTAGATGAACACATAAAGCAAAAAAAAGCTATTTATGATCGTTATAGAGATGGTTTGAAAGATTTACCAATTCAAATGAACCCTTTTGATAAGAATAATTCCGTACCGAATTATTGGTTATCTTGTATGACAATTCTCCCTGAGGCAATGGCAAAACAAGTACGTTCCGATAGTGATGTGCTTTACACTTCAGAAAGAGGAAAATCAACTCCTTCAGAAATTTTAGATGCACTAAACTCAATTAATGCGGAGAGTAGACCTATTTGGAAACCTATGCATTCACAGCCCATTTTTCGGATGAATCCATTCATCACTAAAAATGGTGATGGTCGTGCTCAAACAAATGCCTACATAAATAGTAATTTTTCAATTGTAGGTACTGATATATTTGAACGTGGATTATGTTTACCAAGTGATAATAAAATGACAGTTGAAGAGCAGAATACAATTATAGATACAATCAAGGCTTGTTTTGAATAGAAAATATGAAGATGGGACTATACGAAAAATATTTTAAACGATTGTTAGATATTATCTTATCTTTCTTAGCTATTTTCATACTTTCTCCAATCATCTTGATGGTTAGTATTCTAGTATATTTTAAATTGGGTTCGCCAGTCTTTTTTACTCAATAGAGACCTGGTAAAAATGAAAAAATATTTAAAA
>CAZPYI010000182.1:0-3962 GCA_964590305.1 uncultured Streptococcus sp. | reverse complement strand
ATGCTTATTCTGAAAATAAACGAGGGCTACATATTCAAAAGAAAATAGAAGTCACGAACAGCATTGCTGTGTTAAGTGATCAGATTATGTCATTATTCAGAGCGGGTTATTCTGGTGGTAGTGTGAGACGATTAGGCATTTCATTTGGTGGGCTATGCAGTGAAGAAGTCAAACTAATTTCTTTATTTGACACCTTTGATGAGAAAGCAGCCAAGACAGAAACACTTCAGGGAGCAATAGACGAGATAAGAAATCAGTATGGATTTTTGGCTTTACAAAAGGCAACTTCACTACTTGATGGATCAAGAGTAGTAGCAAGAAGTAAACTTGTTGGAGGTCATTCAGCAGGTGGATTGGACGGTTTAAAATGACAAGAGTAGATAGATCATATAGCCCCTACAAAGAGGTTCGAGAATATCAAGACAGGGCTATGATGAAGTGGCAGGGTTTTTATTTATCTGAACATACAACAGCTATGAAAGATGATAAAGCCCCAAAAAAATACTTTGCAATCAAAGTGATTGGTTATTTGATATAAAAAAACGAGATATTCAAATCTCACTTTTCTGTTGGTAATGGATATATGTTTGTATCGTATTTATAAAGATCAAAATTAAATGTACCTCAAAAAACAATGATATGGATTGATGGCTGATTTATTTGTCAGCAAATAAATCAGATTTTAATCCTTTAAATAAATCATTTGGGTTCATTTCTAAAGCAGTACATATTAATAAATAAGTGTAAATTGTGGGCTTTATAGCTTTTCCATTTTCCACTCGACTTAAGGGCACCTCTAATAACTACCAATTAATTCACCTCTTTCATTTAGAGGTGAATTAATTGGTAGTTATTAGAGGTGCCCTAAATATATTGAGTCTAGTGATCTACCTGAAGTTGCTATCGACAATAGCCCTAAAAAGCCTTTTCAGTACTATCTTGCATCATATGAATATGATCATATTAAACAAGGAAAATCGTTCCTAGGCGACACAAGAGGGCTTTCTGAGGACACTATCACAACTTTTCATTCTAAAGGGGTGTTAGCCCAAGCTAGGCTAAAAGGTTCTGATGGTATATTTGAACCTGTCCTTGTCTTTAAATTTTTAAATAAAGATAAAAAATCATTGGCTGTAGTCTGCAAGGTATTCACGAAAACTACTTACGACATGAACATGGTCGCCTTAAAAAGGTGCTTGGTGATGGTTCTACTGGTCTTAATATTGACGTTGGTACACCTGAACGACTTATATTTCTTGAAGCTCCTATTGACTTAATGAGCTACTATGAGCTTAATAAAAACCGACTAGAAAACGTAAGACTTGTTTCAATGGACGGTTTAAAAGATACTACTATTTCAAGGCGTCTATACGAACTTTTAGCTGAAAAAGAGGGGCTTACAGATATTAACCTTGATGATGCCAAAAAATTACTCCCTATTTTAGCAAATACAAACTTCTTTGAATTAGGTGCTAATCGTGAATTGATCACTTTAGCTGTAGATAATGATAAGGCAGGTTTGGGCTTTATTGAAAAGTTAAAAAATAAGAATATAAAATTCAACATTGACTTGCCACCGCTTGAAAACAATCAAGAAAAAATGGACTGGAACGATTTTTTGAAACAAAAAAAGCCCTTAACCTAAGACAAGAGCCTAACATTGGGAGCGGGACTTTTAACCGCACTTCGAGTTCTTTAGACAGTCAAGCTGTCAAGGAAGTACCCCAACCTGTTGAACAAGTTCAACCTACTTTTCCTACCAATGCTCAATTACATTTTAGCATTACTAACCCTCAAAATCAATAAGAAAGCCCAGCTACTACAAAGCAAAACCAAATTTCTGATGATGATTTTGAAACTCTAAAAGATACAATCATCAAAATTGATTTAGTATCTTGATTTCAAAAAGGGGGATTGGGGAACACCCCAAAAATTTATAAAAAAGGTAGGAGTAGTCAATTTGACTATTCCTGACCTTTTTATAAAACAGTAAGTGGGGTACCACTTGCTAGTCCTGCCAGATAAAAAGTATACCATGGTGTAACTGATTTGTAACAAATAAAAATTTTTAAATATGGGGGTCAATTGCACATGACAGAAGTAAAAAGAAATAGATATATTGAAAAGAAAATAAGATTGAGACCTGATGAAAACAACTACATTAAAAACAAGATGGATAATGCAGGTCGGAAAAACTTCAATGCCTTTGCACTTGAAATGTTAATACAGGGTCAAGTAAATATTGTCGATTTTAAATCTTTGAGCGACCTCAAAATTGCGATTGATAGGGTCGGAAAAAATATCAATCAGATCGCCAAAAAAGTAAATGAAACTGGAGATGTCTCAAAGAGTGATATTGATGAAACAAAAAAATTACTCAAAGAAATTGAAACAGTTGTTTATCAATCAATTCAATCAGAATATAAAAAATACAAATAATGAAATGGGGCTATAATGGTTGTTGTCGTTAAAACAATGCAAATAAAAACACCTGAACGTTTAACAAGGTCTGTCAAATATATTTTAAACCCTAAAAAAACAAATGTACCTTATGTAGAAACTGAAAAAGATTTTCCAGTCACATTTACTGAAGATAAAAAAATGATGCAATTGGTTTCAGGGCATCAAATTTCAAATGTAAATTATGCTGATCAAGAATTTTTTCTAACAAAGATAATGGCTAATGCTAGCAATGGCAATCCTGATAATTCTGACATGAACAATCCTAATCGAGTAATGGCACATCATATTGTGCAATCATTTGCCCCTGATGAAAACTTAACTCCTGAAGAAATTCATGAACTAGGGAGAAAAACAGTTTTAGAATTGACTGGTGGCGATCATGAGTTCATAGTAGCAACTCATGTTGACCAAGATCATATCCATAATCATATTATTTTTAATACAACAAATTCTACAACCCTTAAAAAATTCAGATGGCAAAAGGGTACAGCGAAAAGTTTGAAGTATATTTCTGATAAACATGCTGACATTGCAGGTGCTAGTATTTTAAGCAACACAATGAAAAACTCGCATAAGAAATACTCTGCCTATCAACGAAAAAATAATTATAAAATTGAGATAAAGGAGCGTTTAAACTTTTTACTGAAGCACTCTACCTCTATCTCTGATTTTAAATAAAAAGCTAAGGCTCTGAATGTAATAATTGATGATACTGGAAAAAATGTAAAATATCGTCTTGCAGATATGGAACAAAAAAGAAACACACGTGATGACACTCTCTCAAAACGTGGAAAGTATTCTATATCTAATATTGAAAAAATTGTCTCAAAAAATGTTTCTGTATTCTCTCAACCCGAAATAAAGAACGAATATGAAAAATTTGAGGTCGAAAAAAGTGATGATTTTGAAATGAAAATTTTAGTTGAAGATTGGCAAGTAAAAGAGGAAACAAAAAACGGTATTTATATTGACATTGATTATGGTCTACTTAATAGTGGGGCTATATTAGTACCCTCACACCAAGTCAATAAACTTGATGATGGCAACTATAATATTTTTATCAAGAAAAAAGATTTTTTCTATTTCACAAATTCTGATGATGCGACTAAAAATAAATTTATGACTGGTAACACAGTTGCCAAGCAATTGTCTCATGATAATCAGCATTTAGTGCTTCACAAAAATCAATATATATCAAAACTTGATCAGATCATCAAAGATTTTGAGTATCTCTCTTTAAAAGGTGTTTCAACTGGTCAACAGTTTTCAGATTTGAAAAAACAATTTGAAAATCAGGTTCATGAAACAGAAAAAGAACTGTCTACTTTAGATGAAAAAATTTCTCGTCTGAACAAAATCATCAGTGCAATTGATGGACTCAATTCTGATGATTTTGAAAAAATTGAAACTTCTGAAGCAATTTTATCAG
This sequence comes from uncultured Streptococcus sp., assembly GCA_964590305.1. Taxonomy (GTDB): domain Bacteria; phylum Bacillota; class Bacilli; order Lactobacillales; family Streptococcaceae; genus Streptococcus. The sequence continues at coordinate 70 of CAZPYI010000182.1, read as the reverse complement.
ACTTAAAAATTGATAAATCGACTAAGAGAGGTGATCTAAATAAAACTATCGAGGAAGTGAAGTTTGAAAG
>CAZPYI010000181.1:0-3984 GCA_964590305.1 uncultured Streptococcus sp. | reverse complement strand
ACTAACTTCAAGGAATAAAAAATATTTTTAAAAATAAGAGCAAAAATTTACCTTTGTTTAACTTTCACTTGTTATTCTTAACTCAGGATAACAAATAATAAGTTATCTTTACATAAAGAGAGGAGAATTCTTATGAACTTCAAAATTATAGCTATTACAACAGGGACTATCGCTGCACTATCAGTACTTGCCGTTTGCATCAAAAAGAAAGTCACAGCAGGTGACAAGTCAACAGGATTACTAAACAGTTAAGAAAAAGGTTCATTTTAAAAATGGACCTTTTTTCTGATTTTCTTCTAGTCCATATGTCTCATATATTGGACTGACAAAAGATTTATTGAGGCATCTAAAAAATATTTCAGTTTTTTTTGAAACTTTTCTGAATTGTTTACTTTCAATTTACAAAGAAGTCTTATTATTCTATTTGTAGTAATAATAAAGATCGAAAAGGAGAAACACTATGAAAGTAGTTGAAGTCAGTCATTTAACAAAAGATTTTGGAAGTAATCGAGGAATTTTCAATGTTAATTTCGAAATCAGTAAAGGTGAAGTTTTTGGATTTCTAGGCCCCAACGGTGCTGGAAAAACAACTACAATTCGTCATTTGATGGGGTTCACTAAGCCCGGAGAGGGAAATACTACAATCTTAGGTTTGGACAGTAGAACCCAATACAATAAAATCATGGAGCATGTTGGCTACCTTCCAGGTGAGATTGCTCTACCAGAAGGACTGACAGGATGGCAGTTCATCAGAATGATGCAAAAAATGCGTCACTCTGATAATGAAGCCTATCTCAATTATCTCTTAGAAAAATTTGAACTTGACCCAGCTGGGAGTACCAAGCGGATGAGCTTAGGTAATAAGCGAAAGCTTGCTATTGTCACCGCATTTATGGACGATCCAGAAGTTTTAATCCTTGATGAGCCGACAAGCGGACTTGACCCAGTCATGCAAGAGAAATTTATTGAGTTTATGCTGGAAGAGAAAAAAAGAGGCAAAACCATCTTACTCTCAAGTCATATTTTCAAAGAAATTGAGCAAACGTGTGACCGTATTTCAATCATCAAAGATGGGCGAATTGTTGCCGAAGTTGATGCAAATACCTTGAAAAATGAAAATCAAAAGCACTACTTTGTCGAATTAGATTCTCGTGATCAAGCTAAAAAATTATCGAAATTGCTGAAAAAAGAGCAAATTGAGGCGTCAAACGTGGGAGCTACTGTTGAATTTGAATTTAAAAATTTTCAGATTAGCCATATTTTGAATTATCTTCAACAATTTAATATTTCGAAGATAAGTGAAACAAGGTTTAACTTGGAAAATTATTTCCTAGATTTTTATAAATCCGACAAAACATTTAGGGGGATTACGCAATGAGTACAATTATAAAATTAGAGAATGTTACAAAAGATTATGGGCAAAATCGAGGCGTTTTCAATCTTAATCTTGAGATTGAAGAAGGTGAAGTTTTCGGCCTCGTAGGGATTAATGGAAGCGGAAAAACAACTACCTTGCGTCAAATGATGGGCTTCATCAAGCCATCAAATGGAAAAATTACGATTGATGGAAAAGATGCTTGGAAAAATGCTTCTCATCTAAAAAAAGAAATCGGTTATGTTCCTGGCGAAATTGCTTTCCCAGATACACGAACAGGAGTTACATTTCTAAAAACACAATCAGAAATGATTGGCATAGACAATAATTCAATCACGAATGAGTTAATTCAAGCCTTGAAACTAGACACTGATGCCATCATTAAGCGAATGAGTAAAGGAATGAAGCAAAAAACCGCAATTGTTGATGCCTTTATGCCAGATACAAAAATTCTCTTGCTAGATGAGCCGACAACAGGACTAGATCCTGTCATGCGAGATGTATTCATTGAAATGATTTTGGAATGTAAAAAAAGAAAGAAAACAATTATCATGAGCAGTCACATGTTCAATGAGTTAGAGCCAACTTGTGACCGCATCGCTTTTCTAAAAAATGGAAAAATTGTCAATATCATTGATACTATAGACATGGCAAAGATCAGAGCGGTTAATAAAGTAACTATTGCCTTTGATACCCCGGAAGAGTTTGACCATTTCCGAAATCAAAAAGTTTCAATCATTTCTGATGATAAGACTAAGAAAACTATTACAGTGTTAATTGAAGAAGAGGAATTGAACCATTTATTTGAACTACTAAGTCAGTATAACATCAAAGATATTATATTTGATCATCAAGGCTTAGACGATTATTTCGAAAATCATATCAACCTGGAGGCCTAATATCATGAATTTTCCATTATTAAAACAATCTATCAAAGCAAATGCTGCAATTTGGGGCGTAGTAACTATCATCATGAATGTCATTCTTGCACAACTTCTTCTCATGGAAGGAATGGCAATCATGGTTCCAACACTGTACTATGGCATTCTCTGCTTCGCCCTTATCGCCTTATATATTGTCATTACGACAAACAATCTTATCGCTGGACAAGTTGATAGAGGGTCTATGGCTTACATCCTATCAACCCCGATTCGAAGGTCTACGGTGGTTGTCACACAAATCGTCTATCTTGTAGGTTCTTTGTTTATCACCTTTGCTTCTTTGGCGATCAACTTTCTTATCTGTAATCAAAATTTAGACGCGTCAATTGCTTATGCTAATGATAAAATCATTCTGATTAATCTTGGTGCTTTCTTAGTAGCCTTGGCACTTAGTGGCATTTGTTTCTTGACTTCAGGTATCTTCAATCTTTCAAAATACTCTATTGGTACTGGTGGGATGATTGTTGTCACATTCCTCTTACTCTCACTTATTGGATCATTCTCTGATTTCGGTGTTTCTGGACTAGATGTTTTTCGAAATCTGACTATTATCTCTCTATTCAATATTCCAGATATTATTGCAAATACAAACAACTGGGTGATTCATTTAGCTATCCTTGGAGTAATAGCAGTAGCTACCTATGGTGTTGGTGGGATTTGGTTCACAAAAAAAGATTTACCACTTTAAAAAATATCTACAAAAAAACATTCCAAGATCTGATATCATTTCTTGAAATGCTTTTTAATTTTACAATAAAATTCCGCTTAATTCAGTGATTTAGCCTCAGTCTTTTCAATGGACTCAACAGCAACTCCTAAGTTCAAAAGATTTTGTTTCAATTCAACAAGGTCCGTTTGTCCATCAATTTGAATTTCAATGACAACTTTACCAGAATCTCGGGTAGCAACAACTGTCCGTTTGATATTCAAATCCGCTTTAGATATGATATCTACAATTTTTGCCAGAGTTCCAATACTATCATCACTTAAAATGACAACTCGAATACCTTCCTCACCATAGCCAGACACTTCTAGAAAGGCTTTGAAAACATCTTTATCAGTGATAATACCATAGACTTGACCATGTTCAACAACAGGAAGCACACCAACACGATGTTTCATCATGATATAGATAGCATCTTCAAGACGGGCATAAGGCGATACCGTAAAAACATCTCGAATCATGACATCTCGAATTTTTGTCTTGTTTAAGAGATAATTCATCTCATAAATCGATAGACTAGTTGCCTTTGAGGGGCTAGCCTCCGCCATTGTTCCTTCTGTTACAAGCCCAACCAGCTTATCATTTTCAATTACTGGCAAACGTCGTAAGCCTTGGTCGCGCATCAAATCTGCTGCACGTGCAACAGTTGTATCAGGTGAAATATAGACAACCTTTTTCGTCATAAAATCTTTAACTGGCATAAGAATTCCTCCAAATACTTTTCTACCTTTATTATATTACTAACTGAAAACAAAGTCATTCAATTAACCGAAACATCTACTAAATGTATCATAAACTATAGATAAAAATAGGAGTCCAAGAAAAACTGAACTCCTAAACAGACATCATATGGAAAACCAATTCTTGCTAGGATAGTTCTTGCTAGGATAATTATCCTAATATTTTCATCAAGTTAAGAAATATTTCCCAGTTAATGATGTCGT
>CAZPYI010000180.1:0-3998 GCA_964590305.1 uncultured Streptococcus sp. | reverse complement strand
ATTTACTGGAATTTTCTATCTTTCCTCTCATTCTAACACGTCATCTTTCTCTTGCATAATCTCAATTTTTTATATCAGGCTATAACTAATAGTTATCACTGCTTAGTTTTTTTCTATCAGTTATTTACTGATTTTCCAATTTAGCTATTGTATAATACTAGTATCGTATAGACTTTTGAGAGGAGGAATCTATGAATTTTCAACAATGTCGTTATGTTGATGTCGTCGCTCAGACAGGATCGTTTAGTAAAGCAGCAAAAGTACTCTTTGTCACTCAACCCAATCTTTCTAGTTCTTTTAAAGATTTGGAAAATGAGCTTGGTGTACAACTTTTCATTCGCTCAAACATGGGTACACGACTAACAGAAGATGGCTATGATTTTTTGAAATACGCTAAAAGAATTATCGGAGAAGTTGATTTACTTGAGCAGCGCTATCATAGTCACTTTAGGAAAAGTTTCACGGTAGTATCGCATCACTATGACTTTCTCTCTCTTCCACTTGCTAGTGTCGCAGAAAAGTTTCAGGAAAACTATCAAGAGTTTCAACTAATTGAAACAACAACAAAGAAAATACTAGATAGTGTCGCAAGTTTTGAAGCTGATTTAGGCATTATTTATATTAATGATGAGAATCGTCACATTCTAAATCGTTCTTTAGAAAATCACTATTTAGATTTCACTCCATTAGGAGATTTTCCAACACGGATTTTTCTGAGGAGAGGACACCCATTATCCCGTCAAAAAACAATCAAAGAAAAAGACTTAGAGGGCTACGCACAGATTCGTTTTCGACAAGAAAAATCTGGCTTAAACTTCGATGAAGATGCTTTAGAAATTCATGACAATCAAAACATCATTTACAGCAACGATCGTGGGACAGTAACTAATCTTTTGTGTGCTACTGACGCTTATGCCTCCGGTCTTGGAATAGTTAATAGCTTTATAAAAGACCAGTTTGTTTTGATTCCACTGAAAGACAGCCCAAGTCATACGCTAGGTTACGTGACAAATAGAAAGAAAAAAGTTTCAAAAATTAGTTTGGCCTTTATTGATGAAATTAAAAAGAGTCTAAATCAAAATAATACTTAATCTAGCGAGGAGAAAAATTATGGATTATCTAACTTTAAATAATGGAGTAAAGATTCCTAAACTGGGTTTTGGCGTTTGGGAAATGTTTGATGAAGAAGAGTGTCAGGAATCTATTGAGAATGCCCTAGAAGTTGGCTATCATCTCATTGATACTGCTTCTATTTATGGTAATGAAGTGCCTGTTGGCTTAGGAATAAAGGCATCGAATATTAAACGAGAAGATATTTTTGTGACTAGTAAAGCTTGGATCAATCAGCTGGGTTACAAGGAAACAAAAAATGCTTTTGAGGAATCTCTTCAAAAACTGGGGTTGGAATATTTAGATCTCTATCTTATCCATCAGCCTTTTGGAGATTTATATGGTGCCTGGCGGGCAATGGAAGAACTTTATAAAGAAGGAAAAGTTCGAGCAATAGGTGTCTCAAATTTCTCAACGGGGCATCTAACTGATTTTGCCTTACATCAAGAAATCGTACCAGTTCTAAATCAAATTGAACTACATCCTTATAAACAGCAAGTATTAACCCAAAAAGCTAATGAAGCATTCGGTATTGCTACTCAAGCATGGAGCCCATTTAATAGGGGCAAGGAGAATATTTTCAAAGACTCTATTCTGACTAGTATTGCTAGAAAATATGAAAAATCTGTTGCTCAAGTCATTCTTCGTTGGCAAGTTCAAAATGATATTTTAACAATTCCGAAATCATCACATCTCAAACGTATGCAAGAAAATTTTGATATTTTTAATTTTTCACTAGATGAGGAAGATTTGTTACTCATTAAAAGTCTAGATCGTCACCCTGATACGTACGGGCCTGATGAAGATGTCGACCATGTTAAAGGATTGATAGAGAGGATTGTTTAAAATTTTCAAAAGCATTAAGCTTATTAAAATAAAAGAGAAGAGAAGAGAAGAGAAGAGAAGGTTATTTTACCTTCTCTTCTCTTCTCTTCTAATATTGCTATCTTACTTTAAATAGTAACTACAGTTTTTTCGATAAAAATTTACGATAGATTATTGTGCCCAATGTCAATAAAACTAATATAATTCCCACTATCATAGGTAAAATTGAATTGTCACTACCTGCGCTAGGAAGATTATCATTTTTAGATGAGCTTGAGGTATCACTATCAAAAGATTTTACTTTTACAAATACTGCTGTAAAGGTTTCATCACTGCTTACTGTATAAGCTTTTAGCTCACTATTTGTATAAATATTTCCTTTAGTATCCACCCAATGACTGAATTCATAACCATCATCAGCGTTAGTAGTAGGTAATATTGTCAAGAAATCCCCATCTTTATGTGATTGTTCTTCTCCATTAGTAAGCGTTCCATTGCCATCTGTATTGAAACTAATAATGTAGTTTGCTTTCCATTTAGCATAAACAGTCAAATCAGAGTTTAATATTTCAGATCCAACGGGAGTATTTCCCTCTGCATCCAAGTACCATCCTTGGAATGTAAAACCATTTCGTGTAGGTTCCTGAGTATAATGTGGCGCGTTAGTTACTGCACTGTTTAGTGCAAGCATTTCATAAGCTACGCCATTATTACGACTGGCAGGGTATGCTTCTGAATCATTTAAATCATAAGTTAACTTATATGCAGATTCCCACATGGCATACAGAATTTGGCTTTTATTCATATCAATGATATCTCCAGTTTGATATGTTATACCTGACCCATCAGGTTCTGTATTCCAACCAACAAATCTGGCATTCTCTTTTTCAAGAGTACCTGAATCTTGTATTACTGCAGTGGTGCCATTATTATAAGGACTTAACTCATCAACTGGCACTTCTCCTGAAGTATTTCCGTTTCCGTCATAGGCAAGAATAAAACCTAAGTTTAAAGATCCTGTCCCTGGACTAGATTCTAATTTGACACCAACATACGGATTTCTTGCACCAACCATTGAAGCATAAGGTAGTAAATTTTGAGGAATTTTTACTATGAAAATAGCTTCATCTTGCACTGAACTGATTGTTACAAGGTTATCAAACTCCCCCATATTAATCTGATCGACGTCATTCCACAAATCAGAGTTCAAATCAAATAAACCTGGTGCTACAAAATCTAAAGTTCCAAAATTATTTTTTAGTTCTAAAAGTTTAGCACCTGTAACTCCAGAATTAACAGAAACTTTTATGACAATATTATTCCCGTTCTCAGTTACCGAATCGACATTAAAAACCGATTCATAAGCAGGATTCATAGCAATTAATTGATTTGGATCTGCATTAAGTTGTGACAGCACATCTTGATTAACAGTAAAGTAGTCACCAAGACCAGCATTTAAATCTATATTGATATCAAAAGAACCTGAAATTATAGCATATCCTTTAAGCTGTGAAATAAATCCTTTCTCAATTTCTGAAATGTTCCCAATTTCTCCAGCACTAACTTTATCAATAATACTATCAATATTAGACAAATTAAACTGAGCATTCATACCGAAACTACTGCCACTATCCTGCGTTAATGGATTGTCCCAGTTAATGAACGTTCCATCATTTTTAATGAATGAAATTAATGTACTATTTTCAACTTGCAAAGTTCCACTATTTTGCGCGTTATTAAAATCCGAATGATCCTGTACCGTAGCTGCAAAGACTTGCCCTCCAAACAAAAAAGCAATTGAAGTGGTAAGTAAAACATATAGCAATTTTTTAAATTTAAGTTTCTGTTTTTCCAAGATTGTTTCTCCTTTCGATTGTCTTATCCTACTCTTTTTTTAAAAAAAGTCAATATGATTTTAATATACTAATCTGATTTCAAACTGTTTGGTCATCATAATCATAAATAGATAGAAAATTTAAAAAAACGAATCGCTATTTTAATAAAATTAATCTCTATTATCAATGAAAACCAAAGATATCATTCTTTTTAATGATGGTATTAAA
>CAZPYI010000179.1:0-4034 GCA_964590305.1 uncultured Streptococcus sp. | reverse complement strand
ACCAGTCGTGTTAAAGATGGTGATCTTGTTGCAGTTAATGGTATCACTGGTGAAGTTATTATTGAACCAACTGAAGAACAAATTGCTGAATTTAAAGCAGCTGGTGAAGCATACTTGAAACAAAAAGAAGAATGGGCGCTTCTTAAAGATGCAAAAACAGTCACTGCTGATGGTAAACATTTTGAACTTGCTGCTAACATTGGTACACCTAAAGATGTTGAAGGTGTGAACGATAATGGTGGTGAAGCAATTGGACTTTACCGTACTGAGTTTCTATACATGGACTCACAAGATTTCCCAACCGAAGATGAGCAGTACGAAGCATATAAAGCAGTCCTTGAAGGAATGAACGGTAAGCCAGTTGTTGTTCGTACGATGGATATCGGTGGTGATAAGGAGCTTCCTTACTTTGATCTTCCAAAAGAAATGAATCCATTCTTGGGTTATCGTGCGCTTCGTATCTCTATTTCTGAAACTGGAGATGCTATGTTCCGTACACAGATTCGTGCTTTGTTGCGTGCTTCTGTACATGGTCAATTACGTATCATGTTCCCAATGGTTGCTCTTCTTAAAGAATTCCGTTCTGCAAAAGCAGTATTTAATGAAGAGAAAGCTGCTCTTGAGGCTGAAGGCGTTGCAGTTGCTGAAGGTATTGAAGTGGGTATCATGATTGAAATTCCTGCGGCAGCTATGCTTGCAGATCAATTTGCTAAAGAAGTTGATTTCTTCTCTATTGGTACAAATGACCTTATTCAATATACAATGGCAGCTGACCGTATGAACGAACAAGTATCATATCTTTACCAACCATATAACCCATCAATCTTACGTTTGATTAACAATGTTATCAAGTCTGCTCATGCAGAAGGTAAATGGGCTGGTATGTGTGGTGAGATGGCAGGTGACCAACAAGCCGTTCCACTACTTGTTGGAATGGGTCTTGATGAATTCTCAATGTCTGCAACATCAGTACTTCGTACACGTAGTCTTATGAAAAAACTTGATACTGCTAAAATGGAAGAGTACGCTAATCGTGCCCTTACAGAATGTGGTACAATGGAAGAAGTTCTTGAACTTCAAAAGGAATACGTTGTTGAAGATTAATGTTTAAATCTTAAGGTGGGGTATATTTTCCCTGCCTTTTTATGTGTATTAGTACAGAAATAATGGATTTTCTTACAAAGGTTTTAGTAAAAACAATAATATTTCATTAACATCTAAAACAGTTCTTGATAGTGGTAGATAATTTGAAATGTAAAACTTTTGTCGAAATTTTCAGATTCTTCTCGTATTAAATCATTGAAAAAACTGTAAAAAATGATAGAATGGGATTATCATATTTAAAAGGAGTTATAGTTTGACTAAACAATACAAAAATTATGTCAATGGTGAGTGGAAACTTTCTGAAAATGAAATTAAACTCTACGCACCTGCGAGTGGTGAAGAACTTGGTTCTGTGCCAGCTATGAGCCAATCAGAAGTTGATTACGTAATGGAATCAGCTAAGAAGGCACTTCCAGCTTGGCGAGCACTTTCATACATTGAACGTGCAACATATCTTCACAAAGTTGCAGACATTTTAGTTCGTGATAAAGATAAAATTGGTGCAGTGATCTCTAAAGAAATTTCTAAAGGTCTTAAATCTGCTATCAGTGAAGTTGTTCGTACTGCTGAAATTATCAACTATGCTGCTGAAGAAGGCGTTCGCATGGAAGGTGAAGTCCTTGAAGGAGGCAGTTTTGAAGCAGCCAGCAAGAAAAAAATTGCAGTTGTTCGCCGTGAACCAGTAGGACTCGTTCTTGCAATTTCACCATTTAACTACCCAGTAAACCTTGCGGGATCTAAGATTGCTCCTGCACTTATTTCAGGAAATGTTGTTGCTTTTAAACCACCAACGCAAGGATCTATTTCAGGACTTCTTTTAGCAGAAGCTTTTGTTGAAGCTGGAATCCCTGCTGGTGTCTTCAACACTATTACTGGACGTGGTTCAGTAATTGGTGATTACATAGTTGAACATCAAGCAGTTAACTTCATTAACTTTACTGGTTCTTCACCAATTGGAGAGAGTATTGGTAAATTTGCTGGTATGCGTCCAGTTATGCTTGAATTAGGTGGAAAAGACTCAGCAATCGTTCTTGAAGATGCTGATTTAGACCTAACTGCTAAGAACATTGTTGCTGGTGCTTATGGTTACTCAGGTCAACGTTGTACGGCTGTTAAACGTGTGCTTGTTATGGATAAAGTTGCAGATGCTTTGGCTGAAAAAGTACGTGTCCTTGTTGAAGGTTTGACTATTGGTATGCCTGAAGAAGATACAGATATTACTCCATTGATTGATACTAAAGCTGCTGATTATGTTGAGGGACTCATCAAAGATGCACAAGAAAAAGGTGCTAAAGAATTAACACCATTCAAACGTGAAGGTAATTTGATTACTCCAGTCTTATTTGATAACGTTACAACTGACATGAGATTAGCTTGGGAAGAACCTTTCGGTCCTGTTTTGCCAATCATCCGTGTAAACTCGGTTGAAGAAGCTATCAAGATTTCTAATGAGTCTGAATTTGGTCTTCAAGCTGCTGTATTTACAAATGATTTTCCATTAGCGTTCAAGATTGCTGAACAACTTGAAGTTGGGACAGTTCATATTAATAATAAAACACAACGTGGTACAGATAACTTCCCATTCTTAGGGGCTAAGAAATCTGGTGCTGGTGTCCAAGGAGTTAAATACTCTATTAAAGCTATGACTACAGTCAAATCAGTGGTTTTTGATATTAAATAATTATAAGTGAAGGATTAGCTATGCTAGTCCTTTTTTGTCTGCATTGGTGAAAGCGCATTCTTTGTGGTAAAATAGATACAACTATAACTGAATATTAGGAGGTAAAGAATGGTAACACGTAACCGATTTTCAATACCAGAAATAAGAAAAGGAAACTCTTTTTTCTCAGAGTTAAAAACAATTATAGAAACAACTTTCTATGAGAATCAAGTTTTTCCAATAAAGACACTTGATGAAGCTTATCAATTAGCTTCAACAGCGGCTGGGACTGTTGTTTTGGATATGCCGGTCATACGAACAAAAGAACTAGGACTCCCTTCCTATGCACGAGTATTGCTAACAAACTCGGGCGCAGTTGTAGGTAGGACAGCAAAGGCGAGAAGAATCTATGGTATAGATAGTGAAGAAGATGAAAAGCTCCTTTCAATCGCTAGAAGTGCAGTTTTCCAATCACAAAAACGTAAATTTTATAAAACTGATGCTGTTGTTGGTCTTGATGAAGACTTTATGGTGCGAGCCCATTTGATGGCTCCTGAGGAAGAGGTTAATAACCTTTATTCATGGTTGTTGAATTTTCAAATTTTAGACGAAGAATTTAAGAATCGTTTAAAATTGTCTCGAAACTATGATGAAGATGATATTTTTGTCTTTTTTGATCCTAAATGGTCACATCCAGATTATCCAGATGGCCTTTCCTATTTTGATACTAATCATAACTGTGTTATGATTTTAGGACTCAATTATTTTGGAGAATTAAAAAAAGCGACTCTAACTTTAGCTTGGGGAACCGCGGCTCGAAATGGTTACGTTTCGTGTCATGGAGGTCTTAAGATTTTTAAAACTGAAAATAGAAAAGACGATTATGTTTCTTCATTCTTTGGGTTGTCAGGATCTGGAAAATCAACCTTGACACATGCTAGGCATAATGACAAGTATGACATCAAAGTGCTTCATGATGATGCCTTTATTATCTCTGAAAAAGATGGTTCCTCTATAGCCCTTGAACCATCGTACTTTGATAAAACAAATGACTATCCAACTGGTCACCCTGACCAGGACTACTTTGTAACTGTTCAGAATTGTGGCGTGACTCTCGATGAAAATAATCGAAAAAAATTAGTGACAGAAGACATTCGAAATGGGAATGGTCGTACTGTTAAATCACGCTATGTCACACCAAATCGAGTGGATCGAATTGATGAAGCTATTAATGCAAATGAAAAAACAGCCTGTAATTTTGATGGCTGTT
>CAZPYI010000178.1:1952-4070 GCA_964590305.1 uncultured Streptococcus sp. | reverse complement strand
TGCTGCAGTAGCTGCTGATTGAGCAGCACTCTGCGTATCACTGGCACTGCTTGCTACAGTAGCTGCTGATTGAGCAGCACTCTGCGTATCACTGGCACTGCTTGCTACAGTAGCTGCTGATTGAGCAGCACTCTTCGGATCACTAGTGCTGTTTACAGTGGCGGCAGTTAAGTTCCCTGAGGTGGTATCAGCATGAACTACTACCGTTGATACCCCACCGAAGACAACAAAAGACAGTGTAGCAATTGCGGCAAATACCCATTTTTTGCCAGCTTTATACATTTTGTAATGTAATTTCTTTTCTCCCATTATAAACTTCTTGTAATGTAATTTCTTTTCTTCCATTATAAATTCCTTCCCGCTCAATTATATTGAGCTCTAATCTATTTTTAATTATACACTATTAGAATAAGAATGACATGCCTAATTCTGCAAAATAAAGCACTTTTTTGTAAATAGTCAGGGAGATATCATGAATCAGTCAACTTTTCAGCTACTTGGTAATGTTGCTTCAGCAGATTTCTACCTTTGTGAAGGCAGTGATATTACTTTAATATCTGATAATAATGCCTATAATATGAAAGCTTTAGCCCAAGAAGCGCTTAAACTGCGTGTTCCTAATTCTTTGACCGTTATTGATTTAAACAACTTCTACGTTGGTATGATCCCTATTGATCATAATCAGATATTGACCATGATTCCTCATATTAACACCACCAATATTCCATTCAATTATCAGGAAATCACTAATTTTATCGGGTCTAGAATTTTTGGTGTTGGAAAGTATTTCCATTCCAAAAGTACTAGGCCCTAATTTAAAAAGCCATTGATAATGGATCAAAAACGGCCACTAGGGTATACTTATTTGTTCTAAAATAACTCTATAAAAAGTAGCAATTAAAAAGTGCCACTCATAATTAATAATCATTGAACAAGATTAAAAGAAAATTCCCCCTGGTCTCCAAAGCTTATCTTTCGCAGGAAATTGTTTTTGTAATTCGCTGAAAAACTCTAATGTTTTTTTATTTAATTTAAATTGTAATGCTAAGGAGGAAAGATTTATTTTCAAATTAGAAACAACCTGTAAATAATCACTATTATTTTCTAGTTGTTTTTTTGCTTCTAAAAGTATTTCTCGTTCAGTAGCTGATATATCAGAATCAAGTACTAGATTATAAATTTGTTCTAACATATCATCTCTATTTTTTAAAGATGACATAATTAATTACCTTAACCTCCCATTAAATGTGCATATGCTGGATTATAGTAAGGAGTTGGCCAAGATGTAGATCTAGTAACTACCCCATTTACGACTGTATATACAGTATGATCCACTGTGGAGGTAGTCTGCAGTGTACGCCATTCACCTGTTACTGAATTTTGATAAAAACTAAAAGGATCCACAGTGTACTTATAAACCCAACGCCCACTATTACCAAAAGGAAGATTTACAAAAATTGTATAAACAGGTTCTGGTTCTGGTTCTGCTACCTGTTGTACAGGGAAATCTGGAATATCAAAATCAGTAATAATAGCGTCTTGGACATCTGACAAATATAACTCTGACAATGTTAAATGTGGTAAATTATCACTTTGTACATCAGCACTTACGTTTGTATTAAAAATAAATACTGACAAAATAGCAATTATACCAACTGTAATAAATTTTTTAACCTCATAATTTCACGCTTTCTTTTTCACGAAAAAATCCTAAATAACGTATAAAAATAATTTATAACCAGTCATCATAAATATAGTCTCCTATTTCTTTTTCCCTCCTAGCATGATGCTGACTACTACGCCTAAACATTATCATAATACCTTCAAAATTGCAAGCGTTATCAAATAGAATAACCAACTTTTTTATTAGTACGTTCCTCTTTCATCTCTTTAGCAAAGTCATAATCTTTTACAATTTTATCTCTGTGCTTTTTGAGTGTATCACGTTCAATCTGAAGTTCTTTAATTTCTTTTTGCAAGTCTTCTAGTTTTGTATTCTTATCAATTTTACCTTTTTCAAGAAGTTCAAGACTTACTTCTGAAGGAACTATATTATTTTGATAATCTGATAAAGCACCCATAAGTTTATTAAGATAAGTCATCTTTTCATACAAGAAC
>CAZPYI010000178.1:0-1942 GCA_964590305.1 uncultured Streptococcus sp. | reverse complement strand
TTCATCTAAAACATCTAAAGTCTTATCAGTTTCTTCCAATTGTTCCAAAAACTGGGTTTGTAATTCTTCAAATTGTTTTGAATTGGTAACTTTGTTGATTGCCAAAAAGTTAAATTCATCAACTAATCTATCTAAATTTGTAATATTTTTGTTTTTAGTCAAAATCATTTCACCATTTTGAGCAGATAGTTGCTTGATTAAAGTTGTTCCGTTAATAAAACGATTTTGTTCAGAATGGTCAGCATTCAAAAAGTAAAAGAAATCATTCTTTTTAACAAAAGCTGTAAATGTTCCATCTTCATTTTGGTCAAGCATTCTTGCTGGAATAGAAACCGTTCCTTTTCGATCTAAGCCGAAAGTAATTGGAACATAAATAGATTGACTAGTAAGTTGCTGCACTTGCCAAGGTTCAATTGTGATTTGCAACTCAAAATCATCTTGTTTATTTTCCTGTTCTTCATCATATTTTTCCTTTATGACGTTTAAATCATAAACAACTTCGTTTGTCGCAATTTGTTCTTTGATTTTTTCAAGTGAGAACTTACCTTTTTTAGATAATGTACGATCACGAACAAAACGCTCTTGTGGTTGATCCATTAACATATATTTAACGTACTTACCACTCGTATCAATTCGCAAGTTTAAAGCTTTTGCTTTTTGTAAAAAGTCATTCATATCTAACGAGTGCTTTAACAAAAAGTTCAACCGTTCTTTAATCTCAAAACGATAATTATTTTTTCTTCTCCATGCAGCATATTCTGTGTGGGAATTTCTAAGCCTTGGTTCTAAAACTTTCGCACCATAAAGCTCAGCATACTTATTTGAAATTTGAAATAAGTTACGAGCTGTATTTATTTGCCAACGAAATTTTTTTAACGTAACTTCGTTAGTTGTGTTAAAAATGATATGGTTATGTAAATGACCTTTGTCCATATGTGTGGCAACTACAAATTGATAATCACCACCAGTTAATTCTAAAGCTGTCTTTCTTCCAATCTCATTAACTTGTTCAGGTATTAAACCATCTTGCGGAGAAAACGATTGAATGATATGATGCGCTAAAACTCTATCGTCATTTTTTAAATCTGATAAGGTATCATTATTGTATAAAACATCAACTGACTCTTTCAATAAAATAAAATCTTCATAAATCGTTTGTGGATCAGATATATCTGTCAAATCATGACCAGAGACTAATCGTTTCATCACTTGACCATTAACAATTTCAAAAGAATAATCTTCATCACCTTCTAAATGTTCTGTATCTAATTTCAAAGTTGCATTGTCACGTGTGATATAATCAATTGCACGTTTTAAATTGCGACTTGTTTTAATCTGAAGAACCTTCGTCACTACCATTTAATTTTGCATGTCCTTTCGTTTTAAATTCATCAAAAAGCATTTTCTTCATGTCATCAATCTCAGCTTGCAAAGCTTTAAAAAGTTCATTATCAATCTCATCAAAAGTGTTAACATAGCGAACTAACTGATTGACATTTTGACCAATGCGATTAACTTCTATTCTTAATTTTTGCAATTCTGAATAATCATAGGTTACTATTTTTCCATTTTGCAACATCTCTAAAGCATATGCTTGAAACGTTTTTTTGTTGGCGTGAGAAAAGCGTTGACGAATTTTATTAGCTTCATCTTTAGTAGCTCTTAATTTAAATTCAACTGAACGTTTTCGTTTTTTATCTGGCATGTCCTGATTCCCTTTCTAAAAATACGATAAAATGTAGGGCTTTGCCACCCCTCAGAGAAAGGACTACTTTTACTCTGGCAAGATTAGCAAGTGGTACCCCACTTGCAAAAATAAAAAGCAAAAAAGCCTATTTGTAGGGCACCCCACAAACAGACTTTTGACTTTTTATACTTTGAGGAAATCCCCAATCCCCTATTTGGCACTTCGTGCATTTTTCAAAAATGACAATTTTTGATA
>CAZPYI010000177.1:0-4108 GCA_964590305.1 uncultured Streptococcus sp. | reverse complement strand
GAGTGACAGGCAGCACCACAACTTCCTCAGCTAAAATAGTATAGAGTCGTTCAGCGCATGCAAGGGAGCTTTGCATTTCTGACATGACAGAAGTAATATCATTAAATGGCTTGGTATATTGAGTAACATAGTTTAGAAAAGTTGTCAGTTGACCAACTGTAAAAGCACCTGACATAATCCTCAGCGCTCCCACGCCAGCTAAAAGTCCGTATATTAGACTATTGATAAAACGTGTTGAAGGATTAATCGTAGAGGAATAGAAAATAGCGCCTAGAGAAAAATTAGAGTACTTTTCGTTTATTGTTTCAAACTGAGAAATGACTTCATTTTGCGCATTGAATGTTTGAACCAGACTTTCTTGACTAATCATTTCCTCAATATACTGGGTCTGCTGTCCACGTGATCTAGTCTGATTTTGATATAAATGATAGCTCTTTTCAGCAATAAATCGTGCAATAAATAGAGATAATGGTGTCAAAATCAAAACAAGGAAGAGCATTAAAAAGTCAATATCAGCCATTGCCACTATGGTAATAATAATAGTCAGCAAGCCGACAAACAGTTGATTGAAGACCATTAAAAGACCATTACTTAATTGCTCGGTATCTGTCGTTACACGACTAACCAAGTCACCAACACTCCTTCTATCAAGATAAGAAATTGACATTTGATTAAGCTTTTGCATGACTTCTTGCCGTAAATCCTGAATAAATCTAAAAATCAATTTATTATAAATTAGTGGATTAATCCATTGAATAATGGTATTGATTGCGATTACCCATCCCATAGTGATCAAAATAGGAAGCAGCAAAGTTAAGGCATTTTTTTGTAAAACAACATCAACTGCTCTACCAATTAAGATAGGCAAGTAAACTGTTAAGCCAACTTGAACAATCGTTCCAATAGTTGCTAGCAAAACAAGATATTTTTGAGAAAGAAGGTCCATAGCAAGTCGCTTACTTGTATGTTTTCGATTTCTAGGCTTCATTTATTCTCCTCCTTGCTATGCTGAGAATAATAAATAGACTGGTAGGTGTCATTACTTTTTAGCAAGTTATCATGATTATCAAAGCCGGATTGCAAGCCTTTATCAAGTACTAAAATTTTATCTGCAGATTTCAGACTATTAGTGCGCTGTGAAATCAAGATAAGATTAGTATCAACTAGTTTTTCTTTTATAGCAGATAATAGCTTAGCCTCAGTAAGATAATCAAGCGCCGAAGTAGAATCGTCCAATATGAGAAAAGGTCGCTTATCTAAAAGTGCTCTTGCAATGGTCAACCGTTGCTTTTGTCCCCCAGAAAAATTGCGCCCAAAAGCTTCTACTGGTTCGTCCAACTGCCCTTCTTTTTCCTTTACAAAATCTGACGCCTGAGCAATATCCAGAGCTTCCCAAAGTTTATCGTCAGATATTTCATCTTCCTGACCTAAAGTCAGATTAGAACGGACAGTTCCTTGAAAAAGTTCCGCTTTTTGAGGAACAAGACCTATCCAATTTCGCCATTCTTTTATATTTTTTGGAGATTGTTTATCATAAAAAATAGCTAAACTGCCTTGTTGAGGAAGATAGAGATGATTGAAAAGCTCTACTAGTGTAGATTTACCAGATCCTGTACCTCCAATGACTCCTAAAAAACTGCCAGTTTCCATCTCAAAATCGAGATCTCTAAGTGCTGGTTCAGCAGCATTTGGATAGGTGAAAGACATTTTATTAACGACAATTGAATACCTGTCTGAATAAACTGGTTTTAGCTCAGAATTGATATCCTCAGAGTCAGTATCAAACACCTGAGTAATTCTTTTTGCGCTGATAAAGGATTGATTTAAGGAGGTTACCAGCATTGTCATCTTAAGCAATTCTGCTAAAATCTGCAAAAGGTAATTAACTAAAGCAATCAACATCCCTTGTGATAATAAACTGTTTTGAATCTCTAAAGTTCCACTATAAATAACAACTATTAAAGTCAAATTGACAACGAGAAAGGTTACTGGCGTGACTAAGGTTGAAAGTTGCCCAGCGCTTAATTGAAGCTTGGTGTAATCTTGATTAAGTTCCAGAAAATTTTCTTCTTCTTCATTCACTTGACCAAAAGCTCGAATAACACGCGCACCCTGCATTTGCTCTCTAGTCATATTAACGATTTTATCTGTCGCAACTCTAATACTAGCATACAAAGGATTGAGTAAGCGTGACATAATGAAGACAATTATAAAAAGTACAACAACCATCGTCACAAAATAAACCGTAATTCTTGGACTAATAGTGAGTGACATAATAACTGCACCAAAAACAATAATCGGGGCTCTTAAAAACAAGCGTAGAAATTGATTGATACCCGTTTGAATTTGAAAAGTATCACTTGTTAAACGTGTGACAAGACTTGAGGTGGTTAATTCATCTCTTTCTTTTTTTCCCAAACTCATGATTTTAGTAAATAAATCTTGGGTCATCTGCTTAGTAAAACCGACTGCTGATTTCGAAGAAAAGTACTGAGCCGTAATAGCCACTACCACACCGACACAACCTAGACCAAATAATAGGCCAATCATCAGATAAAGTTGCTTTTTATCCCCGATAGGAATGACATTATCTACAATATTAGCAATAACAAGTGGGACAAGAAGCTCGAAGGTAGCTTCTAAAAGTTTAAAAAGAGGCCCTAGGATTGTTTCCTTTAGGTACCCCTTAAAATAACGACTTAACTCTTTCATTTTTCTCTCTTCTAGAATAAACTCATAATTTCAAGTAAATAAAGGTTAAAATGTACTTCACGGGAATAATAAATATTGCCACCATTCTTATAAAGTCTTCCTCCAGAAATTAAAGCTAAAGGGTGATAATAAAAATAAGTTTCCCCACTTGTATTACCTAAACTCGGTGCCACAACATCGCGTGAATAAATTTTAGCAAGTTCAATTGTATTTTTTCCACCATTTTTTGAAACATAGTTTATATATGCCGTTCCATAATTATAAGCTTGGACTGCTGTCCAGACATCTACTTGAGACTCATTCGCTAAAGTTAAATTTTCTGATAAAACAGTAACTCCTTGTTGGATACTTGTTCTGCTGTCTGTTATTGAGTTAGCTATCCCATCGACACTCTCACTAGATTGCATAACATCATCAGTATTTCCTTTAGTTTCAGTATAAATCATGGCTAAGACAAGTTCAACATTGGCTGCTGTATCATTCTCAGCCAGAGTCTCTTCAACTAAATCTTTGTATTTAAGGACATTTTGAACATTTTGATGAGTCACATAAATCTGATAACCACCAAAAAAGATAACAAATATCACTACCAATCGCCTTATTAATTTAAACATATTATTTATTTTGAATTTCCTCTATGTTCTTAATTAAAATAGAATAAGTCCCATCTTGGTTTTGAATAAATTCTACTGCTTCTGCATCCTGATAAATCGTATTAGGTACAATAAGTTGAATGCCATTTGATAAAGAAAGCTTTTGATTTTCCAACTTTTTAGTTTGTCGTGAATGGTCAATATCTGAGACTTTAATTGGCTCAGGTATAGATTCTTTCAATTGGTCAACAAAAGTTAATCGTGCTGTCAGATTATCATCAAATAGCTGATCTGCTAGTTTTTCTGGAGATAATTCTTGCTCTTCTTCCAAATTTTTGAAGATAGCTGATTTCATCTTTGATTGAAAGTCAAAATCATCTTTTTGAAAGCTTTCAGCAATTTTTTGAGCCGCCTGCTCCACCATTTTAATTGATTTTTTAACAGATTGTTCAGGCTTAACATTGAGCAAATTCTCTGAGAAATAGTTAGCAAAACTTCCGTTATGCTTGATACGTTTTTCTATTAAATAGTAATGCAGATTTGAACGATTGATAATTAGAGCTTCATCAGGCGTTTGAGCTGCCGATGGAAGATTATTCTGCGTTACTTTAATGGGACTATCATCACTAGAAATATGGGCAAAATTCTCTTTCAAAGCAACACGTAAGAAAGCAAAGTGTTCAATGCCATCTTTATCAAACTGAATAAAAATAAGGTCATTAGTTTTTTGATCTTCAGAGATGACAAACTCTTCTTTCCACAGCTGTGCCAGTTTAACAGATGATTCAAGTAAATCATCCGTT
>CAZPYI010000176.1:0-4112 GCA_964590305.1 uncultured Streptococcus sp. | reverse complement strand
TTTTTTCTCAATTTTACACTAAAATAGATTTTTTGGAAAACTTTGCAACAGAACCGATTTTATTTTTTTGCTAAAGTAATCAAAGCTTTTTAGTAAATTACGTTATAATAGAACTAGTTAAAATATTCTGCTATGACTGATATATTTTTCAAGAATAATTTTTTGGAGTTTACATGCTATTGGATGGTTGACACCACAAGACACAACCTATCAATTCTTATCTTTATTTGGTGATACAGTATTCTACTTTTTACCTGTTATTCTTGCCGCTTCTGCTGCAAAGAAATTTAAAACAAATCAATATTTGGCGATGACAGTCGGAGCAGCCTTGATTAGTCCTGTATTTGTTAATATGGTGACTGCAGCTCGAGAAGCCGGTAATGGAATCAATTTATTTAGTTTACCAGTTACTTTAGCAACCTATAGTTCATCAGTTATTCCGATTATTTTGGCAGTTTGGTTCTTATCATATGTTGAACCTATTGTTTCGAAATATACACCTGCAATTCTACGTATCTTCCTAGTGCCGATGATTACTCTGTTAATTGTTTTATCGGCAGCATTTATAGTGATTGGTCCTATTGGAACTTGGTTGGGTGATGGTTTGAATACCATTGTAGCAGCCATGAATACAACAATACCTTGGTTTGTACCACTTTTAATTGGAGCAACAACCCCACTACTTGTTATAACGGGAATGCACTATGGCATCATTCCGATTGGTATTAACATGCTTGCGACTAAAGGAATAGATACTGTTGCTGGTCCAGGTATGATGGTTTCAAATATCGCTCAAGGTGGCGCGGCTTTGGCTCTTGCATTTAAAACAAAAGATAAAGCACTAAAAGGATTGACTATTTCTACGGGATTCTCTGCAGTTTTAGGAATTTCAGAACCTGTTCTATATGGAGTAAACTTGAAGTATAAAAGACCTCTTTATGCTGCCATGTTTGGTGGAGGAGTTGCTGGTCTTTATCTTGGTATCATGGGCGTCGGTCGTTTTGCTCAAGTCCCTCCTGGACTACTATCTATTCCAAGTTACTTTAGTGCTGATGCGCCAAATGTTATTGTACATGCCTCAATCGCATGTGTTATTGCTTTCGTTGTCTCATTTGTGACTTCATTTGTATTAGGCTTACCAAAGGAAAACATAGAAGAAGTTATCCCGACAACTACTGTCTCAGATGACACTATCGTGGCTGTTACTGAAGGACAACTGGTACCGCTTGAAAATATTAAGGATGAGGTTTTTGCTAGCAAGGCAATGGGAGATGGTGTAGCTATTATTCCTGAAAGTGATACTGTTTATTCACCAGTCAATGGGAAAGTAGTAACAGTTTTTCCTACAGGTCATGCTTATGGTATTGTTCGTCCTGATGGTGTTGAAATTCTGGTTCATATTGGGATTAACACAGTGGACTTAGCTGGTGAAGGTTTTAGGTCATTAGTGCAGCAAGGTGATGCAGTTAAAGCTGGTCAAGCTATTGCTCATTTTGACCGTCAATTAGTCTCTGAAAAAGGTTATGACACAACAATTATGACCATTATTACAGATGCTAAAGATAAGGCGATTGACCTAAAAAACACTGGTAAGGTTTACGGAGGAGATCTCCTCTATGATTTTCAAAAGAAAGTAGGAAATGATGGGATTTAAAGAAGGATTCTTATGGGGTGGTGCAACAGCTGCTAATCAAATAGAAGGAGCATACGACCTGGACGGACGTGGTCCAACAACCATGGATACATTAACAGTTGGAAATTTTGAGACACCTAGACAGATTACGTATAAAACAATTGATGGACAGGTTCATAAGGATGAGCGTCTAGCTGCTATTCCTGACGGTGCAGTTGGCTTCAGTAATCCTAGTGATTTTTACCCATCTCATACGGCTATTGATTTTTATCACCATTATATAGAAGACATCAAGTTGTTTGCAGAAATGGGCTTCAAAGCTTACCGCATGTCCATTTCTTGGACACGTATCTTCCCTAATGGAAATGAGACTGAGCCAAATGAAGCCGGCCTAGCTTTCTATGATGCAGTTTTCGATGAATGTCTCAAATATGGCATTGAGCCTATCGTAACACTTTGTCATTTTGATATGCCGTTATATCTGGCTGATCATTATGATGGGTGGTCAAGTCGAGAAGTCATTGATTTCTTTATTCACTACGCAAAAACGGTATTTAATCGTTATAAAAATAAAGTGAAATACTGGATGACATTCAATGAAATCAATGTGTTACGGTCATGGTTGCAAATGGGTATTCACCAGAATGATGATCAGACGAAATTTCAAGCTGTACACCACCTTTTTGTAGCATCAGCAAGAGCTGTTCAGTTATGCCACCAAATTATTCCAGCTTCTCAGATTGGTAACATGGTTATGTACGCTCCTAGCTATGCTATGACAGCAAAACCAGAAGATGTTATGGCTAACATTGAGTATAAACGTCAAGTTGAGTTTTATCTAGATGTTATGGTTAAAGGTTACTACCCTAATTATAAATTGAAAGAATTTGACCGCAAGGGCGTAAAACTTGTCGTGTCTGAAGGTGACTTAGAAGATATTCAAAAAGGCTGTGTAGACTTTATTGGCTTCTCATACTATATGTCAACCATGTCCACGACAGATACGAGCATCCCTAAAACTCCAGGTAACAACATGATGAGTTACAAAAACCCAAATCTTGAAGTTTCTGAATGGGGTTGGACTTTAGATCCTTTAGGGCTTAGGATTGCACTTTGTGAAATGTATGAACGTTATCATGTACCATTATTTATTGTTGAAAACGGGCTTGGTGCAGTAGATGAGCCAAAGGATAATTTCGTTATCAATGACGATTACCGAATCGATTATTTGCAGAAACATATCAAGGCAATGAAAGAAGCGGTTGAAATAGATGGTATCGATTTGATGGGCTATACACCATGGGGATGTATCGACTTGGTAGCATGGTCTACTGGTGAAATGAAAAAACGTTATGGATTTATCTATGTTGATGTAGATGATCAGGGGCGAGGAAGCTATAAGCGATACAAGAAAAAATCGTTCAATTGGTATCGAGATGTTATCGCAAGTAATGGAGAAAACATTCATTAGGAAGGAGAAACGATGATTGAGATTATTTATGGAATAATAGTTTTGTTGGCAACAGCAATTGGGGCGACAACTGGTGCTGGTGGTGGTGCCATTATCAAGCCAGTTTTTGATTTGATAGGTATTGATAATGTTACTACAATTGCAATTTATTCTACAATTGCGGTCTTTTCTATGTGTCTTTCTTCCTTATATAAACATTCGAAATCAGGTAACGGTTTTGATAAGGTCATTATGCTGATACTAGCAGTAGGTTCATTAGTAGGTGGTTACTTAGGGGATAAAATTTTTCGTCTTGTCACACAGTCTATCAGTAACAGTCGGGTGACTTTTATCCAGTCCATTATCCTGTTTTTTGTGTTACTATCTGTACTTGTTTTTACCAGTAATAAAGAAAAATTCCACAAGTTTCATTTTAAAAATAAAGGAATAATTTTTGTATTTGGATTAATAGTGGGTGCTTTGTCTGTTTTTATAGGTATAGGCGGTGGTCCGTTGAACATTATTGTCCTTCTGGGATTCATGTCTATGACTGCAAAAGAATCGACACCATATTCTATTGGTATGATTTTCTTTGCACAATTTCCAAAAGTGATTAGTATAATTCAATTACGAGATAGCTACGAATTTAATCCGATAACTGTAGTTATCGTTGCCTTTGCAGCTATCCTAGGTGGATATATTGGAACTAAAATCAATCACTTCTTCAATGAAAAACAAGTGACTATGATGTACAGCCTATTAATGAGTGGTCTCTTATTAACTTGTTTGGTTAATATTATAAATAATCTCTAATTCTCAACAAATTCAATAAGACGTTTAGGTTAACACCTTCACTTTCTCACCATAACAAAAAATCTAGATTAAAAATATCCTAGATTTTTGATTTTATAAATAAAAAGTGTTACAGAAGCGAAAAAGGAGGATAAAACGTTGCAAATTAATTTAGAAAATCTGGTTCTGTTGCGAAGTTTGAAAATCAAACGAGCCCTCTCTGAACTCAGAATATCT
>CAZPYI010000175.1:0-4159 GCA_964590305.1 uncultured Streptococcus sp. | reverse complement strand
CAGGGCATGATATGGCATTAGCACATGAAGCATACGATCGTTATATTGTTAATGAGCTGGTGCCACTCATTCGTTATGAATCAAATTGGCAAGGTGGGATGATGGCGACGGGTTGTTCTATGGGGGCCTTCCATGCAGTCAATTTTGCTCTTCGCCATCCTGATTTGTTTGATGTGTCGGTAGCTTTATCAGGTGCTTATGATGCACGTTTCTTCACAGGTGAATTTTATGGAGATCCGGCTGTTTATTATAACTCACCGATAGACTATTTATGGAATCAGGAAGATTCATGGTTTTTAGATCGTTACCGACAAAACCGCTTTATAGTTGCCGTTGGCCAGGGTGCTTGGGAAGCACCGCATATTATTGATACTATTCGACTAGAAGAAGCTTTTGAAGCTAAAGCGATTCCCGCATGGTTTGATTATTGGGGACAAGATGTTGCTCACGATTGGGAATGGTGGCGAGTTCAAATGCCTTATTTCTTAAACAGTTTAGAAGAAGAAGGACGTATCTAAATTATAGAGACACAAAAAAACCATTGATTTCAAAAGAAATCAATGGTTTTTAAAATTTTAATCTTCTAAAGTGAAGTGTAAAAACTCAACAAAATGATCTGCCCAATATTTCTCATGGTGAATTTCATTGGCCTTGACATGCAATTGAATATTTTCCATTGGAAGACCAGTTTTTAAGAGAGATTGGTAGTAATGAAGCGTACAGTCAATATAAGCTTGGTTCATATCTGGGGCAAACTCTTCATCGACGTCATCACCTTCTTTAGTTCCTACTTGTATAAAAACTTTTGTATCATTATGTAAAGGATGATTGTTACAGAAGCGTAGAAAATCACGTTCACTAAACCAAGAGGCTAGTGAAAAAACACCTAAATTACCAAAGATATCTGGATAAGCAGCTCCAATGTAGGCAGTTATGATTCCTCCCATTGACGAGCCAGCTTGTAAGGTGTTTTTTTTATCGGATTTGGTTCGATACTGTTCATCTATGAATGGTTTCACAGTATTGACTAACCAGTCGCCATAAGCCATTCCATCACCGCCAACAGAAGCTGTATCTGGTGTGGAGCCAACGTCTGTCATCCAAGGAGCGTATTCATTGAGACGGTTGTCTCCAGAATTATCAATACCAACAATAATTAGCTTGGGTAATTCCTTATGATACTTGATGGTAGGAATAATCTTCCAAGAATAACCAGAAAACGACTCTTTACTATAAAAAATATTTTGCCCGTCATGCATGTAGAGGACTGGATAGCTAGCCCACTCTTCCTTGTCATAGTCTTTTGGGAGTAGGACTCGTATGCGACGCTCCTCATCATAATATGGAACATGAAGGAAGTGTTCTTTCATTTCCAAATAGTAATTATTCAACTTTGTTCTTCTCACCATAAACTCCTTACTGTCTGAAAATTGATACAATTATTATACCATAAGTTATTTGAATAAGATTAAATAGAAAATAGAATACTAAGGAAAATAAAAAGTCTTCATCTAATGATTTCAAATAATGACATTGTCTAAAACAAAAGTGTATCTAACTCCTGCTTATTAGTTCGTAAATATGGTATAATTTTACTGTTATGACGGAAAAACAAACGAGAAAATACGCTGTTGTTGATCTGGAGGCGACGAGCGCCAGTGTGGCAGCATCAATCATTCAAGTAGGGATTGTCATTATTGAGAATGATGAGATCACCCAAACTTTTCAAACAGATATCAACCCTCATGAAGAATTGAGCGAACACATTGTTCAGCTGACAGGAATCACGGATGAACAGTTAGCTCAGGCACCTGAATTCTCTCAGGTTGCTCGTCACATTTTTGAAATGATAGAGGATTGCATATTCGTTGCACATAATGTCAAGTTTGATGCTAATTTATTGGCTGAGCATCTTTTTTTTGAAGGTTTTGAGTTGCGGACACCACGAGTAGATACAGTCGAGCTATCACAAGTTTTCTATCCAACCTTTGAAAAATATAGTTTAGGCGATTTATCTAATCTACTTGATTTGGATTTGTCAGATGCTCATACAGCTATTGCAGATGCTATGGCGACAGCGCATTTGTTTCTCAAATTGAAAAGAAAAATGCAGTTTTTACCAAAGCAAACGTTAGAAAGAATTTTATCTCTGTCGGAGAGTTTACTTTTTGAAACATCGTTGGTGATAGAAGAAGCTTTTCACAACTCACAACTCTCTTCTTTTTCAGATTATCAAGAGGTTGCGGGTATCGTTTTAAAAAAAGATTCTATACTTTCTGAACAACGCCATCTATCTGACGATTTCACCTTCAATCTAGCTTTATTAGGCTTAGATGCGCGTGAAAAACAGGTGAGATTTGCTAATCTTGTTCAAGAGAGTTTTCTGGATTCTTCAGTTAGTTTTTTAGAGGCGCAGGCTGGATTGGGAAAGACGTATGGCTACCTTCTCCCTTTGCTCGGTGCAGTTCCAGATGAACAGATTATTGTTTCAGTGCCAACAAAAATATTGCAAGATCAGATTATGGCAAACGAAGTTAAGCATATTCAAGATGTTTTTCACATTTCTTGTCAATCGATTAAGGGGCCACGCAATTATATCAAATTGGACGCTTTTTATGAAAGTCTACATCGACAAGGAGACAATCGATTAGTCAATCGCTATAAAATGCAAGTACTAGTCTGGTTGACAGAAACCCTTACAGGTGATTTAGACGAGATAAAGCAAAAGCAACGATATGAAATTTATTTTGACAGCATCAAGCATGATGGTGATTTAAGTCAGTTATCCTTGTTTAAAGACGCTGATTTTTGGCATAGAACTTATGAAAAAGCGAAGCAGAGTCAACTAATAGTTATCAATCATGCGTATTTTTTAGAACGTGTACAAGATGATAAAGCTTTTGCTGAGAAAAAAGTCCTCGTTTTTGATGAGGCACAAAAACTAATCCTCAATTTAGATCAGTTTTCTAGAAGAAGGATTAATCTCACAAAGCTTATTCAAGGACTGGAGAGACATTTGGATAGCAATCTTCCTCTTCTTGAAAAACGTTTAATAGAAAATCTATCTTTTGAACTGAGTCATTCTATTGAAATGTTTTATAAAAATAAATCTGAGCAGTTAGCCTTTAGTCAAGTTGATAAGTTTGAAAATATGATTGCAGAGATGCAATCGATAATCCCTGATTTACGCTCCTTAGGGATGGAGGAGCTTTGTGATTTATTCACTCACACATTCACACAATATTGGTTTGAGGCAGATTTTGAAAATGAAAAGCGTGTTACTTATTTGAATGCAGCTAGTGACAGTTTGTTGAATTTTCAAGAATTTTTACCTGAAACACGGAAAACATATATGATTTCTGCGACTCTTCAAGTGAGCTCTCAAGTTAGCGTGGCAGATTTACTTGGTTTTTCTTCTTTTTCTTTTGCAAGTATTGAGAAAGAAAAGACTGATAAGCAGCGATTGTGGATTGATTCTGATATGCCTCTGATAAAACAAGTAAGTGATAGTCAGTATACACAAGAGACAGTGACTCGTCTGGTAAATCTACTTCAATTAAAACGGCCTATTTTAACACTTTTCAATTCTAAGAAAGCTATGTTTATGGTTTCGGAGTTACTGGATGATTTACATATCAACCATCTAACACAAGAAAAAAATGGGACAGCCTACAATGTTAAACGTCGCTTCGACAGAGGAGAGAGTTTGCTTCTTTTAGGGACAGGATCTTTCTGGGAGGGTGTTGATTTTTTCAATGCAGATCAGATGATAGAAGTGATTACACGACTTCCCTTTGAAAACCCAGAAGATCGATTTGTTAAAAAGATTTATCATCATCTTCAAAAAGAAGGGAAAAATCCATTTCAGGATTATTCTTTACCGTTGACCATTTTAAAACTTAAACAAGCTATTGGTCGTACGGTGAGGAGAGAAAATCAACGGTCAGCCATTCTTATTTTAGATAAGCGTATTTTAACTGAAACCTATGGTGCTATGATTTATGAAGCCTTAGATGAAGAATTTTATCTTTCTAGTCAAAAATTTCCTAACTGCTTGACAGAAATTGACAATTTTTTGCTATAATAGAGAAGATAAAATTAAAGGGAGAATTTAATGAAAAAGTTAACACCAATAAAGCAGTACCTACTGGGTTTTGGT
>CAZPYI010000174.1:0-4246 GCA_964590305.1 uncultured Streptococcus sp. | reverse complement strand
GTTATATTCACCTTCCATGCGGTGCTTGAAAACTTCAAATTGCAGTTGCCCTACTGCACCCAGCATGTACTCACCCGTTTGATAATTCTTATAAAGCTGAATAGCACCTTCTTGTACCAATTGCTCAATACCTTTATGAAAGGACTTTTGTTTCATCACATTTTTAGCAGAAACCTTCATGAACAATTCCGGAGTGAATGTTGGCAGCGGTTCAAATTCAAATTTATTTTTTCCTACGGTTAACGTATCACCAACCTGATAAGTTCCTGTATCATAAACTCCAATGATGTCTCCAGCTACCGCATTTTCAATATTTTCACGCGCTTCTGCCATAAATTGAGTGACATTTGAGAGTTTAGCACCTTTTCCTGTACGTGTTAAATTGACAGACATCCCTCGTTCAAATTCTCCCGACACGATGCGAACAAAGGCAATACGGTCACGATGTCGTGGGTCCATATTGGCTTGAATTTTAAAAACAAAACCAGAAAAATCCTTATCATATGGTTTAATTTCAAGACCTTCTGTTGTTTTGTGCCCATGTGGCTCTGGAGCAAGTGTCAAGAAGGCATCAAGGAAAGTCTGTACACCAAAGTTTGTAAGGGCTGACCCAAAGAAAACTGGTGTCAATTCTCCAGCTAAAATAGCCTCTTCAGAAAAGTCATTCCCAGCCTCTTCTAGCAATTCGACATCTTCAATAACTTGCTCATAAAAAGGATTGTTTGCAAAAAGCTCTGCACCATCTTTTAAATCAGCAAATCGTTGGTCACCTTTATAGAGTTCCAAGCGATTATTATGTAAATCATAAAGCCCTTCGAAAGCTCTCCCCATACCAATTGGCCAGTTCATTGGATAACTTGCAATTCCCAAAACTTCTTCCAATTCCTCGAGAAGGTCAAGAGGCTCACGACCATCACGGTCAAGCTTATTGATGAAAGTGAAAACTGGAATATTACGATGTTTCACAACTTCAAAAAGTTTCTTTGTTTGTGCCTCAATCCCTTTAGCAGAGTCGATAACCATAACTGCTGCATCTACTGCCATAAGCGTTCGATAAGTGTCTTCAGAAAAATCCTCATGCCCAGGTGTATCAAGGATATTAACGCGTTTACCCGCATAATCAAACTGCATAACTGATGATGTTACCGAAATCCCACGTTGCTTTTCAATATCCATCCAGTCTGACTTGGCAAATGTTCCCGTTTTCTTTCCTTTGACGGTCCCTGCCTCACGGATTTCACCCCCAAAGTAGAGTAATTGTTCTGTAATAGTCGTCTTACCAGCATCTGGGTGACTGATGATGGCAAATGTCCGACGTTTTTTGATTTCATCCTGTATTGTCATTTTTATTCCTTTAACATATAAATTCTGAGTTATCAGCTCATTATTACTTTTAATTATAGTATTTACCTGTACACATAAAAAGAGCTGCACTGGCACAACTCTTTTTATTATAACTAATTTGACTTACTTTAGCAATAAGAAGACTGGCGTCAATTACCAGATTCCAAAGCCTCGACTACTTTTTCTAAATTCATTGAATGACTTCCCTTGAGAAGAATTTGGTCCTGTGGATTAAGGATATCTTGCAAAAGACTAATAAGGTCTTCAAGCTGATCAGTTTCACTTGTTTTCTTAAAGTAAAAAACTTTACCAATTGGGTACATCTGGCTTGCAAGTTGAGAAAGATTTTCAATGTCTTTCCCATAAAATATAACCGTATCTATAGTATTCGGTGAAAGACCTGTAATCATCTGCGAGTGTAAGCCAACAGACTGTTCTCCCAATTCTTTCATATCTGCTAAAACAGCTATTTTCTTACCATCCTCATTAGCAGAAATAGTAGAAAAAGTTTCTAAAATCAATTTCATTGCTGTAGGATTAGCATTGTATACATCTGACAAGATATCAGCACCGTTTTTCGCTTTTCGCCATTCCGTCCGATTTTTTGTCAGATTGAGATCTTCAAGCGCCTCAACAATATCCTCATCTGACACGGCTAGAAGTTTACCAACATAAGCTGCTACCATAGCATTTGCTGCGTTATATTTACCGGGAATAGGTAAGGTAATCGGTTGATCCACCACATTTGTCTTAAAAGTTAATGAGTTTTTTTGCTCAACCAGATCAGTCACATAAATTTCTGCACCATCACCAAAACGAATAACCATCTGTTTCTCGGGTAAAAATTCATCAATAATCGTGTCGGAAGGAAGAATCAAAATGCCATCAGAGTCCATCCCGTCAGCAATCTGTAATTTGCCTTCTGCTATCTTCTCACGTGTTCCAAAGAACTCTAAATGTGCTTCACCAATTAGAGTGACAACTCCAATACGCGGTTTAGCAATTTCTGAAAGGAGATGAATATCACCCATATGGTCTTGACCCATTTCAAGAACAATCTTTTCTGTATCATCTGGCATGTGTAACACGGTATAAGGCAGGCCAATCTCGTTATTGTAATTTCCTTGCGTTTTATAAATTTTATAGGTTGTAGATAAAATATCTGCAATCATGTCTTTTGTCGTCGTCTTACCATTCGAACCTGTAACAGCAATGACATCCACGCGCATTTTTTCAATATAATACTTAGCCAATTCTTGAAAAGCATTCAGAGTGTCTTCAACCAAAATATAGGGGTGACCTTCAATTTTATGTTCTGAAAATGTTGCCACAGCACCATTTTTAAATGCTAGTTCGATAAAATCATGTCCATCTCTCTCTCCTTTTAAAGGTAAAAAGAGATCGCCTTTCTCAATTTTGCGACTGTCAAATTCGATTTGCCTCAGGGGGACGTCATCAAACTCCGAGATAGTATTTTTTGCGCCAACAACCTTGGCCACTTCATGCAACGATAATTTCATTCTTTTCCTTTTTCTTTAAAATATAAATCAGTATCTAGCTTACAATTTTTATAATTTCCATTATATCACAAGTTCTTACCTTCTCTTGAGTTTTACAAAAATTCTCTATTAGATACAGCATAAATGATACTTTTTGTAGTCGATTTTATCATAAAACCAGAGAATTTTTCATCTCTGGTTTTATCGATTAGATTAAATGGCTCTCACGCTTGATAAACATTTCTTTGGCAAGTTTGACCAATTTTTCAATCAAGTCCGAATAAGATAGTCCCATATTTTCCCAAAGCAACGGATACATTGACCATTGCGTAAATCCTGGCATCGTATTAAGCTCATTTAGATAAATATGCCCATCTTTGGTCAAGAAGAAATCACATCGCGACAAACCACAACCACCCAAAGCACGAAAGGCTGTTACAGCGTAAGCTCTCATCTTTTCAACAATTGCTTCGTCAACATGTGCTGGAATGTCCATTGTTATTTTGTTATCAATGTATTTAGCTTCATAGTCATAAAATGCAACGTCCTTAACAACTTCACCCGGAAATGTTGTCCGTATATCCCCATTGCCAAGGATTCCAACTTCAATCTCACGCGCATCAACACCCTGTTCGATAAGAATACGACTGTCATATTTAAGTGCTAATTGTATTGATGAACGAAGTTCTGAGTCACCATCTGCTTTTGAGATACCAACAGAGGAGCCCATGTTAGCTGGTTTGACAAATACAGGATAATTAAGTTTGTTATTAACTTTAACTATGACATCCTCAATATCAGCACCTTCAGTATAAATTTCATAGGCAACTTGCGGTACACTGACAGATGCTAAGATAAGTTTGGTTGTAATTTTATCCATAGCGACACTTGAAGAAAGAATATTGGTTCCAATGTAAGCTAGCTTCAAAGTCTCAAGAAATCCTTGAATAGAGCCGTCCTCACCCATTGGTCCATGAAGAACAGGAAAAACGACTGCGTCTTCTTCATAAATATCACTTGGCTTAACTTTTTGACTCAATTCAATACTTGTATTAGTCATGAGTTTTTCATCCACACTTGGTTTACTTTTGAACTCTTGCGTTTTAATAAAATCACCAGTTTGTGTAATGAAATAGGTCTTTACAAAGAATTTATCATAATTGATAGCACGCATAACACTCTCTGCAGAGAGCACTGACACTTCACGTTCTGCAGAACGTCCACCGTATAATAAAACAAGTGTTTCTTTTAACATAAGTTACCTTTTCTATTCCAATAATTTCTACTTATCATACCATAAATATAAGCCATTTTCAAAAGAGTAATGAGGGCCGATTAGGTCTTGTTCCTTTCTCAAAAAATGACTAAAACGTTATTATTCAAAGAGAGCTATTATTAACTTT
>CAZPYI010000173.1:0-4269 GCA_964590305.1 uncultured Streptococcus sp. | reverse complement strand
CCTCAATTGCCGATAGACTTGGACTATCAACTGGACCCGGCATTAAACCAGTATTAACATAGACATTATACGGTGAATCAATCGAAGTGTCAACATTTGCGTCTTGAGAAAGAGTCGTTTCTTGACCAAGCGTTCCCATAGCATATAGAATAGCGATATTACTTTGAAGGGCCATCCCAATATTCAAGCGATTATAGAAGACACTAGCAATATTTCGACGGTCATCATCTGTAGCTCCTTCTTTTTCAACTAAAGAAGCAATCGTCAAGACTTCATTAACAGTCAAATTCTTAGAAGAAATTGCACTATAGTAATTAGACATGTAAGAATCCATCGTTGCAATCATCTGTTCAACCAGTGACTCCAAAGTAGTATCTGCGTAATAACTATATGTAGCGGGGAAGAGATAGCCCTCTAGCCTATAGATTGCATCTTCAGAACTTGGAAGCCCACTTAATAGATTTGGATATTTTTCAATCATTCTAGCAATAAAACTATCATCTTGAACTAGAGCTAGAAAATCATCTGCTGAAAATGGTGTTGATTTATCATTTGTTTCTGCTGTTGAATTTGTTGATACAGCTTCTGCGATTTGTTTGATAGTGTAACCTTCGGGTACTAGAATTTTACCCAGAGCCGGTTTTTCAGGTTCTGCTGTCCCGCCAGCTTGTAAAAGTTCACAAATTTTTTCCAAATTCATGCTACTTTGCAGGTTGTAATAACCACTCTGAAGATTACTAAAGTTCTTAAATTTTGTATAGTAGTTAAAGACAGTTGCGCTTTTGATGACACCTGCTTCTTCCAATATTTGACCAATATAACTATTTCCAGACCCAGATGGAATCTCAACAGTGACATAATCAGTAGATTTAGCATTCAATGGTCCAACAGCGCTACTCACATAGCGATAGCCAAAGAACCCTGTAGCTAATAATAAAATTAAGATAGCTGATATCAGAATTAGAGCAATACGTTTAGCTAAGTTATCCGTTTTCTGCCGTCTTCGTCCTCTATTTGATTTTTTTCTCACCTTATCTTTCTCCAAGCTTTTTCTATTTGAATTCTGAGCAGGATTTTCAAGGCGCGTCCCTATAGTAACTTCATCATTCTTTATTTCTGAAATATTAGGAGTGTCATCATAACTGACGCTTTCAGCTGACGCACCGAGAAAACTATCTTGAACACTATTTATTGTTGAAGAACTGTCTTGAATTGGAACATTTTTTTGATTGTTATCTTTCTCTCGAGAAAGCAATGCACTAGAGTTCTCTATAGTAGAATCAATTACAGACTTATCATCCAGTGTAGCTTGTTGATCAACACTGATTTTTTTTTGTGAATCTGTACCACTTCGATTTTGTTCATCTAAAATAGATGAACTTTGAAAGTCTTTAGAATCTTGTGCCTCATATTCAGCAATGAGTTTGGCAGTTCTTCTAGTAATTTCCTTTGCTTTGAGTTCTTCTTGAAAAAGTTCCTCTTCTCGCTCCACACGTGAAAGGTTAGCAGCTTCGAGCTCTTTTAAAATTTGCTCTTTAAAGCCTTTATTTCCCTGAGTCTCTGGCTTATCGTCGTTAAATTCGGTCAAAGCGCATCCTCCTAATCTTAATCAATCGCCATTATAACCTAATAATACCTTAAAATCAATTAAGTCAGTGCTTTTGTCATCTATTTTTAATAAAAAATAGTCGTTTTCAGCTTTTATTAGAATGTGATTCCCAAATCATATTGTACCAAGTTTCTCCACCATGAGTTGATTCCGATTTTCCTTCATCAACAAACCCATTCATCTCATAGTAAGCTATCAGATAATCGTGACAAGTTAAATTGATTCCATCGCGACTTTGAGAGATTGCAAGATCTTTCATTGCGGCCAGCAATGCCGTTCCTACCCCTTGTCCTTTAAAACTTTTGTCTACAGATAAACTCGTGACAGCAACAAAGCCTCCTTTTTCAGGGTTTGTTGCTACACTATGAAATAAGTCGTCTGTCAAGTATCGTACGCTAACGACCGGGCCTTCAATATATCCTGCAATTTGGCTATCAATCTCTGCAATTAAGAATGTATCAGAAATTTTTTCAATCCGTTCCCTCATAGCTTCACGAGTAGCAGCCTCTTGAGGTGAAAAATTGTCTTGCTCAATACGGACTACCTCATCCAAATCTTTCAGATTTACATGTCTTATAACCATCAATTCCCTTTCAGCCTTAATTTGGGACTTACCCTCGTTGGGTAAGTTTTATTTTATTGCGTAATTTTAGCTAAGTTTGCAATTAACTCTTCAAATGAACGTTCATATAACTGGATGTCCCCTGCTCCCATAAAAACATAGACAGCATTTTTATGATCAAGTAGTGGGGAGACATTCTCAACAGTAACCAACTTAGATGGTTTGTTAATCTTTTCGACGAGATCCTCAACTTTTACATCTCCATGATCAACTTCTCGTGCAGAACCATAAATTTGAGCCAAATATACAGCATCTGCTTCATTCAAAGCGTTCGCAAAGTCGTCTAATAAAGCAATCGTACGAGTGAACGTATGAGGTTGAAAAATTGCTACAACTTCTTTGGAAGGATACTTTTGTCGTGCAGCATCTAAAGTTGCAATAATTTCTGTCGGATGGTGAGCAAAATCATCAATAATAATTGTATTATCTATGATTTTTTCTGTAAATCGACGTTTGACACCTGAAAAAGTTTTAAGGTGCTGTTCAACCAACTTCATATCAAAACCTGCAACAAATAGATTAGCAATCACAGCCGTTGCATTTAAGATATTATGTCGTCCAAAAGCTGGTAGATGAAATTGCCCTAATATTTTCTGTTCATTCTTCACTTTGAAATCTGACCCTTTTGTTGTACGCACAATGTCATAAGCAACAAAATCATTTGATTCCCCAAATCCATAATAATATATCGGTGCGTTTGAAGTGATTTTCTGCAAATAGGCGTCTTCACCGTACACAAAAAGACCTTTTTTCACTTGCTTTGCGTAGTCGTTAAAAGCGGCAAATACATCGTCAATACTTGTAAAATAATCAGGATGATCAAAATCGATATTAGTAATGATAGAATATTCTGGATGGTATGGCATGAAATGTCGTTCATACTCATCGGACTCAAAAACAAAATATTGTGCTTTTTCTGAACCACGCCCTGTACCATCACCAATTAAGTATGATGTATCTGTAATATTTTTAAGAACGTGTGACAAAAGTCCTGTTGTAGAGGTTTTTCCATGGGCACCTGCAACACCTAGACTAGTGAACTGTTTCATGAAATCTCCAAGGAATTCATGATATCGTTTAAAAGTAAAACCATTTTTTGTGGCATAGGCAATTTCCACATTGTTATCTTCACGAAAAGCATTACCAGCTATCAACTCCGTGTCTTGGTTGATATTATCTTCTGAAAATGGCAAGATTGTAATTCCTGCTTGCTCAAGATCACGTTGCGTGAAATAGTATTTTTCAACATCACTTCCTTGAACCTTATGCCCCATTTGGTGCAGCATCAATGCTAATGCACTCATTCCTGAGCCTTTGATTCCTATAAAATGATATGTTTTCGACATGTTTTCTCCTCTTAGAGTACAATATTACAACGAATAATAGGCTAAAATATTTCAGCCTATTAATTAACATCTTCAAATCGCGTCAGATTTAATTCTTGTGCAACTTTTCGCTCTTTATGTGTTTGATAATCTCTATTATTGTATATTTGACTACGTTTCAAAAAGTCATAATTATTTTTTTTATTTTTTAAATTGGAAGAATTGTCAGGTTCTTTATAAACTGGTGCTACTTCTGCCAAAATATAATCATCTTGATGTAAATTATTTATCAGATGGCTCAATTCATTGACGGGCAGATGAGATACCGATTTTGGTGAAGTTGTCTGTACTGGTCTTTGAAAAGCTGGTTTTGGAGCTGACTTCATCTCGCTTGAAAGATAGGCTTGTCGTTTTTTTCTAAGATCACGTCTAGCTTCATCACGAGCCCTTGCAGCATCTGATTTATCCTCATTAACAATCGTTAATCTATCTGAAAATCGTTCTTTAGAATTAATTGATTCTCCTACACTACCAACAGTGTTAGAAAATTCACTATAATCTTTTTCCTGATAAAATCCATGGATATTAGTAATTAAGTCTTCATTCTCATACAAGGCCATAGCTATTGATGGTTCACAAATAGAATCCTCATCAGCAACTAAGGGAAATCGTCTTATTGTTCTATTCACGGTCCCACTTCCTTTCTTAACGTG
>CAZPYI010000172.1:0-4300 GCA_964590305.1 uncultured Streptococcus sp. | reverse complement strand
AACAAAAATGCTTTTGATAAGCTTGTTGAGATATTAGATCAGAGATTTGATATCATTAGAGGAAATTTTGAAAAAATGTGTCAAGCTAATCCGAATGTCCGTGAAGAGGTATCATATAATAGTATTGTTCGCATGTTGGTTGGGCAATTAGTCATTTATTTTTTGCAACGATTCCATTTTTCTATGAAAGTAGAAGAAGAGGCAAAAGAGCTTGAAGCCATTTCTAAGAATATTATTCATGCAATTCTTAAATAAGTAGAGAAAATAAAAACAGAGAAAAATGAGATCTCTGTTTTTTATTGCAATTATTTCAGCTTATATGAATTACTATTCTCTGTTGACTGCATTTTATCAAAAATAGACTTTGCAGTCATCAAATCTTGTGCTGCAATTCCTACAGTTTTAAAGAAAATAATCTCATCATCGGTTTCACGACCTATTTTTTCACTGGTGATAACTTGCCCGATATCTCCAGCAAATTTTTCTCTTGTCATATCACCATTTTCTAAGGGAATCAGCAAATCACCTGATTCTGAAAGGACAGCTTCCTCTGAATCAAAATAGATCTTTGAAGCTCTTTTCAGCAATTCAGATGGTATTTCTTGCATGTCAGGCTGGTAGGAACCAACACCAGAAATTGTCGCTCCTGCTTTGACTTTTCTACCATCGAATACTGGTTTTTTTGAAGGAGTCACAGTAATAATCAAATCAGCGTTGTCAATGGCTTGATCGGAAGTTTCCACTGCGATAATTTTTGTATCAAATCGAGATAACCTTTGTGTCATTTTTTCAACAAATTGTTTAGCACGGTCAAAGTCCAAATCTGAAACACGGACAAGTTTGAGCTTTTTCGCTACCAGCATGCCTTCTAATTGTGTTTCAGCCTGACCACCTGTTCCGATGATTGCACCAATGTCACATGTTTTCTTTGCTAATAATTCAAAAGCAACACCACTAGCTGCTCCAGTCCTTAACTGTGTTACATAAGTCCCGTCCAATATCCCGTCAATAATTCCAGTTTTAGTGTTCATTAGCAGAACTTGAGCGTTTATCGTGGGAATTCCTTTTTTGATGTTTTCTGGAAACATATTTAAAACTTTCACACATGACGCATCATACTCTTTACAATAGGCTGGCATGCATAGATAGGTTCCTGTACCTTCTTCGTTAACAATCTGAGTCCTCGGCGGAACTTTAACTTTTCCTAGAGAAAACAGTCGAAAGGCTTCTTTGACAGCGCTCATACAGTCTTTCATAGAATAAACTTGTTCGATTTCTTCTCTTGTAATATTTAGCAAACTATGTCCCTCTCTCATATCAAAAATAAAGCAAAGATGACTCTTCAACAATTATAACAGTATTTATATTGTTATTAAACAAAATAAGTTATTTTCTAGGAAAATTTACTGATGAATAAAATCATTATTGTTCAAGGCTATTGGGACACTCTGCCGTTTGATATACTCGAAAAATATTGCCACGACATTGCTTGTCATTCTCTAATTAAAAACTTTAAAAGAAACAGAAATTGTTCGAGGGAATGTATTTTACAAAATCAATAGATTTAAACTAAGCAAGAGAGTATACTGGAAATGAAAAGAGAAATACTTAAGCTGACTTAAATGATTTTATTAAATAGAATTTCAAGCCATTAACAATGCATTTTGGAGGATAAAAATGAGTAAAGTTTATAAATTTGAAGCAGAAATCCATAAAGTTCCCGATATTGATGGTGCATATATCATATTTCCCTATGATTTAAAAACGGAATTTGGGAAAGGAAGAATGAAAGTACATGCGACTTTTGATAGCGTCCCTTACGATGGTAGTATTGTTAATATGGGAGTAAAAGATGCAAATGGAGCAACTTGCTATATATTAGGTTTGAGAAAAAACATCCGAACCATGATAGGAAAGCAAGCTGGTGATACAGTTGCTGTGACAATTATGGAAAGATGAAAATTTCCAAAAAACATAGCTTATGGACTCAAGATGTTTAAAAATAAAGTAGCCCCTAGCCAATCACAATAGTGAGATACTATCAAAACAATCAAGTGACATTTGACTAAAATAGATTCCTATGCTAGACTTTATACATACACATGTATGTATAAGGAGGTGATTAGATGCCACGTCATGATCCTGATCAGAAAACAAAGCAGGAAATTTTGAAAACAGCTTCACGCCTCTTTCTTGAAAGGGGATTTGAGAACGTTAGTATTGAAGATGTAGTAACAGAAGTCAATCTCACTCGAGGAGCTTTTTACCACTATTTTAAATCTCGTGAAGATTTATTCATAAATGTGAAGACTTTAGATTTTAATGAAAATAACCCGTTTGCTCTTGTCAAAGAGAAAAAGGAGTTAAATGCACTAGAAAAATTACTATATGTCCTGAAAAGTGATGTTCGTCAAAGGCTAAAATCTGATGACAGTTTAAAGATAGAACTTAAGAAGCTATCAAATAATTCGATTGTCACTAAAAATGTGATGCAAACACAAGTTAATGTCGTAGCACCTCATATTGAAAAGTTATTGGTTGAGGGAAATCAAGATGGTTCAACATCTGTGCAATATCCTAAGCAGACTGCACAAATCATCTCACTATTAGTGTCCACTTGGCTAAATCCCTATATCTTTAAAGTTTCCTTTAAAGAATATGAAGATAAGATTTCAAACCTCGAACAATTGGGAGAACAATTAGGTGTACCATTCATTGATCAAGAAATGAAAGAAATGCTTTTGCAAATCGGTCACAATGAACTTGACATAAAAGACTAAGTCACAAAAAATCACTGCCCTTTATTGCGGCAGTAAATTTAAGCACACATACATACATACGTATGTACCTAAAAGGAGAATTGCCATGATTACAGTGTCACATCTAGAGAAATCCTTCAAAACACATCAGGTTTTGAAAGATGTCAGTTTAGTAGTAAAGAAAGGCAGTATCTTTGCTTTGCTTGGGTCAAATGGGGCTGGGAAAACAACCATTATTAGAATATTATCAACCTTGATGATGCCTGATGGTGGTAGTGCTTCAATAAACGGGTATGATGTTGCTGAACAGGGAGATGAAGTTCGTGACTTGATCAGCTTGACAGGGCAGTTTGTTGCAATAGATGAGGTACTAACTGGTAGAGAAAATTTAAAATTAATTGGAGAACTGAGGCGAATTGAAAATATAAGCAAAAAAGTTGATGAGTGGTTATCTATTTTTAATCTTGAAGAAGCTGCGAATCGAAAGGTATCAACCTATTCAGGTGGTATGAAACGTAGGCTAGACATTGCGATGAGCCTTATGGATAATCCTAAAGTGCTTTTCCTTGATGAACCAACTACAGGACTTGACCCACAAAATCGAATGGCAATGTGGGATATGGTAAAGCAACTGTCAGCTAATGGGACCACTATTTTTCTCACAACTCAATATTTAGAAGAAGCTGAATATTTGTCAGATACAATTGCTATTCTCCATGATGGAAAAATAATAGTAGAAGGAAGTCCTAATTACCTCAAAGAAATTATACCAAGACAAGGGGTTACATTAAATTTTGACAATAACTCCCATGCTCAAGAAGCTCTAGATGTGTTAAGTGACAATGGTATTCATGTCGATAGTATTGAGCAGAATCTGCCATCTTTAGAAGATGTTTTTCTAACTCTAATTAAAGAGAAAAAAGAGGAAAATAATTATGAATAATGCAAAGAAGAGTCACTTATATGATGCTTGGATTATGTTCAAACGGTGTTTGCTTGTTTCCATGCGCAATCCTGAAGCACTGTTGACTGCCATTGTAACGCCTTTCTTCTTAATGATATTGTTTGGCTCATTGTTTGGTAGCATTATCGATATTGGAGATTTTAATTATATAGATTATATTGTTCCTGGTATTATATTGCAAAGTATTGCTCAAGCTTCCCAGCATTCTGCAATAAATGTTGCCACAGATATGACAAAAGGCATGATTGACCGTTTTCGCACCATGTCTATTTCTAAATACGCTGTGATTATAGGTCATACTGGTGCAGGTGCGGTAAGAGGACTTATTTCAACCATAATCATTATTGCTACGGCCTTTATAATTGGCTTTAGACCACAGGCTAATTTTAATAATTGGATACTTGTAATTTGTCTTCTTTTGTTAATTAATATTGTTATTTCATTGTTTGCAGTCTTATGTGGGCTTGCCTCAAAGACAGTAGAAGGTTCGACGGGTCTATTATTTCCATTGTTTATTCTCCGTTTTATGAGTTCGGGTTTTGCACCCACAGATACTATGTCGGGTGCGATAAAATGG
>CAZPYI010000171.1:0-4391 GCA_964590305.1 uncultured Streptococcus sp. | reverse complement strand
AAAAAATGTAACAGTTTTTATAACAATAAGCTTTCTTTAAGGAAGTTAGCTTATACTACAATCAATCCTAAAACTTTTCTTTTTCATAATCTCCTGAGAGGCACAAGCAATCGTTTGTGCTTTTCTTTGTGTTCAAAAGTTACACATGTCATGACTATGAAAAGTTAATATATGATAAAATTTAGCTAAAATACTGTTTCAAGCCCTTTTAAAATAGCATCTAGGTTATAATAAGAGAAAAGGAGGAAAAACATGGGTATTTTTTCAGGTTTAATAGGTAATGCATCACAGAAAGATAACAGCAAAGTAGAACGTCAATTAGAAAATATTTTGATTCCAAATGAGCAGGTTGATTTAGCTTTTGTTTTGGTGCGTGATTTAATTGTATTTACAGAAAAACGTCTGATTTTAGTAGACAAGCAAGGGGTAACTGGTAAGAAAACATCTTACAAATCAATTCCCTATCATTCGATTTCTCGCTTTACAGTAGAAACGTCAGGACATTTTGACTTAGATTCTGAATTGAAAATCTGGGTTTCTTCAGCACTAGAACCAGCAGAAAGACTTCAATTTAAAAGTGATCGTAGTGTCGTAGAAATTCAACAAGCACTGGCTGCTGCGGTACTATTTAAGTAATAAAGTCTGCTATGCTTGGAATTTCAGCAATGAAAACGGATTATTAATCAAAAAAAGTCAAAAGGCTACTTTTTAGCATTCTTTGTGATATAATAGGTAGGTTGTTAAAAATGACAAACTAATAATAGGTTGATAAGGCAGCTTCGCACTGCCTTTTTAGAAAAGAGAAACATTTGAAATTTACAGAACTTAATTTATCAGAAGACATTCTTGCTACAGTTGTGAAAGCGGGATTTGTTGAACCTTCTCCTATTCAAGAGCTCACAATTC
This sequence comes from uncultured Streptococcus sp., assembly GCA_964590305.1. Lineage (GTDB taxonomy): Bacteria > Bacillota > Bacilli > Lactobacillales > Streptococcaceae > Streptococcus. The sequence continues at coordinate 3,485 of CAZPYI010000171.1, read as the reverse complement.
CTCTTGCACTTGAAGGTAAAGATGTTATTGGACAAGCTCAAACTGGAACAGGTAAGACGGCAGCTTTTGGTTTGCCAACTTTGAATAAAATTGATGTTAACCGTAATGTAGTACAAGCTTTAGTTATTGCTCCAACACGTGAACTAGCAGTACAAAGCCAAGAAGAACTTTTCCGTTTTGGACGTGAAAAAGGTGTGAAAGTACGCTCTGTTTACGGTGGCTCAAGTATTGATAAACAAATAAAAGCCCTTCGTTCAGGTGCTCATGTCGTAGTTGGAACGCCAGGTCGTTTATTAGATTTAATTAAACGTAAAGCGTTAAAACTTGAAACTGTTGAAACACTGATTCTTGATGAAGCAGACGAAATGCTCAACATGGGCTTCCTAGAAGATATCGAAGCAATTATCAGCCGTGTCCCAGAAACACGTCAGACTCTTCTATTTTCAGCAACTATGCCAGATGCGATTAAACGTATTGGTGTTAAGTTTATGAAAGAACCAGAACATGTAAAAATTGCCGCAAAAAGTTTAACCACTGATCTAATTGATCAATATTATATTCGTGTTAAAGAAAATGAAAAATTTGACACAATGACTCGTCTTATGGATGTTGACCAACCTGAATTATCAATTATTTTTGGTCGTACAAAACGTCGTGTAGATGAATTAACACGTGGTCTTAAAATTCGTGGTTATAGAGCAGAAGGAATTCATGGAGATCTAGACCAAGGTAAACGCCTTCGTGTTCTTCGTGATTTCAAAAATGATAATCTTGACATCTTGGTAGCAACAGATGTAGCAGCACGTGGACTGGATATTTCAGGTGTTACTCATGTCTACAACTATGATATTCCTCAAGATCCAGAAAGTTATGTTCACCGTATTGGTCGTACCGGTCGTGCTGGAAAACATGGGCAATCCATTACATTTGTTTCACCAAACGAAATGGGTTATCTCAAACTTATTGAAGACTTAACTAAAAAGCAAATGCAAGGTATGAAACCTGCCACAGCAGCCGAAGCATTCAATGCAACTAAGAAAGTAGCTCTCAAGAAAATTGAACGTGACTTCGCTGATGAAAACATTCGCAATAATTTTGGAAAATTCAAAGGTGATGCTAAAAAGTTAGTTGATGAATTCACTCCAGAAGAATTGGCACTTTATGTCTTAACATTAACTGTTCAAGATCCTGATATGATGCCTAAGGTCGAAATTGCAAACGAAAAACCTTTACCATTCAAATATGCTGGTGGCAAAGGCGGTAAAGGCGGACGTGGTCGTGGTGGAAATCGTGGAAATAGTCGTGGTGGAGACAGACGACGTGATAATCGTGATGGTCGTGATGGCGGTGGACGTCGTGATTTCAAACGTACCTCTAACAAGAATAAACGAGACTTTCAAGATAAGGACAACAAACGTCCAAATCGTACGTCAAGTGAAAAGAAAAACGGCTTTGTTATCCGAAATAAAGGCGAAAGATAATAAGTCAAGCACTCAACTATCTGTTGGGTGCTTTTTGATTATTACATAAAAAAAGAGGTACCAAATTAATGGCACCTCTTTTGGAGATTATGAAAAAGAAAAGTTTTAGGATTGTTAGTATAATAAATCAGAAGGCTTAAAGAAATCTTATAAAAAATGAGTAGAATAATAAATTTTTTGGTATTATTTCTACTCTCTTCCAGTTAGAATTAACTATGATTTTTGATATATTCTAATTTTTGTGCCCGATTTTTCTTTTTCTTAAAATGATATTCGGCACTCATTGCAGCTTTTTTACTATCAAAGATTTCCTGATAGATGAGTTTGACTGGAAGACGATTGCGTGTGTATTTTGCACCCTTTCCAGCATTATGCGTCTTGATACGCTGTTTGATATCTGTTGTGTAGCCAGTATAGAGGGTTCTATCACTACATTCTACAACATACATATAGGCTTTTTTAGCTTCTTTTTCCATAATATATCTCATAAATTTCGTCTGTGTAGTCACCATTATCCTTATGAACAATGAGTGGAGGCAAAATCTTCATGCCTTCTAAAGAGCCATCTTTGATAGCCTCAATTAGCAACATATTGGCATCCTTACCTAATTTTGGATAGATAAACTGAATGCGTTTTGGAGCTAGGTTAGCAGCTTTTAAGGTATCAATAATTTCCATGAAGCGGTCCGGCCGATGAACCATTGCCAAGCGTCCATTAGATTTAAGTGCATGCCGACTGACCTCACAAATTTCTTTTAGATTTGTTGTCATTTCATGTCGAGCTAGCAAGTAGTGTTGGCTGGTATTTTTTTTGGAACTTTCAGTTGCTTTAAAATAAGGTGGGTTGCATAGAATCAAATCAACTGAAGAACGGGGCACATGAGTCACCAGATTTTTCAAATCGTCATTAACCATAGAAACTTGATCTTGTAGTTGATTAATCTGAATTGAGCGTTTACCCATATCTGCTAGTCGTTCTTGTAATTCTACTTCAACTATTTTTGCTTTCGTACGAGTACTAGCAAAAAGACCAACGGCTCCATTGCCAGAACAAAGATCAACAATCAAGCCACGACTTGGGATTCTAGGAAAGCGTGAGAGTAGGACACTATCGATTGAATAGCTAAAAACATCTTTATTTTGAATAATTTTGACATCTGTTGAGAACAACTGGTCAATACGTTCTCCCTCTTTTAAAATGGTATTTGTCATAAAAATAATTATATCAAAAAAGTTGATGACTAGAAAGGATTTCAAAGCATAGATGCCAACTATGCTTGAACCAGAGACATCAAAAGCTTGGGTTGTTTCTATCAGAATAATGCCTAACCTCTCAATCTATCAATTTAAAGTGACTCGTGTATTTAACTTTCTAAAAAATGCTAAGCGTGGTACAATTATAAGGTATGATTGTAGAAAAGGAGAAACCTGTGTTTTATACTTACTTACGTGGCTTAGTTGTTTTCCTATTATGGATTGTCAACGGAAATGCCCATTATCATAATAAGGATAAGATTTTAGATAAAAGTGAAAATTATATTTTAGTGGCACCTCACCGAACATGGTTGGACCCTATTTATATGGCTTTTGCTGCTCGTCCAAAGCAGTTTGTCGTTATGGCCAAAAAAGAATTATTTAAAAATCGTATTTTTGGTTGGTGGATTAGAATGTGTGGCGCTTTTCCAATTGATCGTGAGAATCCTGGTCAAAAAGTCATTAAATATCCTATTAAGATGCTTAAAAAAAGTAACCGTTCCCTTATAATGTTTCCTAGTGGCAGTCGCCATTCAAGTGATGTTAAGGGAGGAGTTGCAGTTATTGCTAAGATGGCGAAGGTTAAGATTATGCCAGTTGTTTATTCTGGTCCACTTCATCTAAAAGGTCTTTTTGCTGGGGAACGTGTGGATTTGAATTTTGGAAATCCTATTGATATTTCTGATGTTAAAAGAATCAATGATGAGGGTATCGAAGAAATTTCAAACCGAATTCAGACCGAATTTGATC
>CAZPYI010000170.1:0-4476 GCA_964590305.1 uncultured Streptococcus sp. | reverse complement strand
TTTTTTATTTGGCAAAACAAAAGTGGTATTGCCTTCTTCGTATTTGATCCCTAATACTTCTGTCATGAAATCACCATATATTCTATTGCATTTTGAAAACTAACATTACTTTGCCACATCAAGTGTGCCTTATAAGTTTTTTTCAAATATGAAAGACTCTGCTCATGATTAAATCGTCCAGCTAGGAGTATTGTCAAGACTTGAAAAATAAATTCTTGTTCATCCTTATCATTTGCCAATCGTACCATCCAAGCTGCTTCCAAGTAAGCCAACAATTCATCTTTAAAAAGTACATCAATAAAGCGCTCTACTACTTGAATCAAATCTAATCTTTTTTTGTTTTGGATAAGCTCTTCAAGATGGCTAGGTGTCTTTGCAAGATCAGATAAAATGTTAGCTTGGCTCTTTAAAAGTCCTGATTTTTCAGCTTGTTCAACTAATAAGAGTCGGTTTTTTGGAAATTGAAAGACTTGAGTACGACTTTTTATTGTAGGTAAAACTTTACTGTCATCACTTGTCAATAAAATCATATAAGATGAACTTTGTGGTTCTTCAATATATTTCAAGAGGCTGTTTGCTGCATTAGGATGTAATTTTTCGCAGCCATCAATGATAAAAACTTGATTTTTTCCCTCAAATCCTGACCGTGAAAAATCGCGCATCAGCGTTTTTATTGTCTCTGTTTTAATTATCTGACCAATCGGTCTAATAATTTTGACATCTGAAAATTCTTCTTGCTCAATTAACCGACATTCCCGACATACTCCACAAGGAAGATTATCCTGAAGATTTTCACAAAATCGACTTTTAGCAAGATAAAGCGCCATATCAAAACTCGCAAAATCACCTGAAAAAAGATAGGCGTGGCTCATCTTTTTTGACTTCAGAATTTGCTTAAATTCTTTAAAACGTTTTGGTTGCAACTTCTCCAATTTCATAGAGCTCATGTTCCTTACTCATTTTTTGCCAAATAGGAAAGAATAGTATCAAGTGAGTCTGCAACCACTTTACCTAAATCTTGAGACGCATCTATCGTTTTTATCCGTTCAGAATTTTTTGAAACCAGTTCAAGATAGCCTGCTCTTACACGTTTATGCAAATCTAATTTTTCTAAATCCAGACGATTTACTTCTCTGCTGCCGCTCGCTTCAATTCGCTTAAGACCACGTTCTGATTCAATGTCAAAATAAAGTGTCAAATCAGGCTTAACACCATCTGTCACAAAACTATTAAGGGAATCAATCATCTCAATAGCTAGTCCTCTGCCCGCACCTTGATAGGCAACTGAACTATCAATAAAGCGATCAATGAGAACTATCTTCCCATTGGCAATTGCAGGAAGAATTTTTTCAACAAAGTGCTGACGTCGAGCTGCCATATATAAAAGTAATTCAGTCTTCCCATCCATACTGGTATGATTAACATCTAAAATAACATCTCTGATACGTTCTGAAATTTCAACACCACCAGGTTCACGCGTAGTAATAAGATTATAGTTATATTCTTGTTTCAATAAAGGTGCCAAGATTTCTAAAACTGTCGTTTTCCCTGCACCATCTGGTCCTTCAAAGGAGATAATTATTCCATTTTTCATGAGAGTTCCTTTTATTTTAATACTCTTATTTTAACAAAAAATAGTCAAAAAAGACACTCCCAAATCCTCTCGTTAATCTCTTAAAGATTATCCTTTTATCCTGTTATAAGTAAAATTGTACTCAGCTATCTAATATTTCACTGATAGTTTTAAAGTTTAGAATATATTACTATACTTTTAATTGTAACTGGCAGCCCCATCTGATATTATCCAATTTGATTTCTCAGATTATAAAAATACTTTAATCACATGAATAAAGGTAAGTAGCTATGTTACAATTGTTTTGTAAGAAAGTTGATAGCAGTTATTTCGTAAAGAATTGTAAATAAGATTTTTACTTTCAATTTACTTATTTTAGCTATAGTTATGTTATTCATCCCAAGGAGGTAGATAAATGATTTCTGTCTTATTAGTTGAAGACGAACCAATGGTACGACTCTTAACAAAAGAAAAACTTAGCCCCTCATACCATGTCCTAGAAGCTGGTGATGGGGAATTGGCGCTTGACGTTCTTGACCATGAACACGTGGATTTATTAATCGTAGATATACAGATGCCTAATATGGATGGTTACGAGTTCGTTCGAGAAATTCGTGCTGCTGGAAATACTAGCCCTGTTATCATGCTGACTGCTATGAATACCTTCGCTCATAAAAAAGAGGGCTTTTCCTTAGGAATTGATGACTACATGACAAAGCCAATAGACTATGAAGAGTTAAAATGGCGGATGGAGGCTCTACTTAGACGTGCGCAGATTGCAAACGAAAAACAAATCGTTATTGGTGAATTTTCCATGAAGCAAAACACCTTCACAGCAGAATATCAGAAGAAAACCGTTCCACTAACAAAAAAGGAATTTGAACTTCTTTATAAGTTTCTCTCCTATCCTAATGTTGTCTTGACAAAACAACAACTAATGGATGAGATTTGGGGGTATGATACCGAAACAGAATTTGATACCATAAAAACTTATATCAGTCGTCTTCGCAATAAATTTTCTTCCTGTACAGAATTTGATCTAGTGTCAATAAGAGGATTAGGATACAAGGCTATTATCCATGAAACCGGAGGGGTAGTCTGATGTCAAAAAAAATAAAAATTTTTAAATTAGCCGATTTTCGTTGGTTGACACTCTCAAATGCAATCGTTGTGATTGGTGGAATGATGGGTTATGGTCTCATTGCAACGACTTGGCTTAATATGGATGAAGAACAAGCCATATCTATGCTCGCGATATTACCATTCATGGCGATTATTGTGGGTATTAGCACTACTATAACATTACGTTCCGTACGTAAACGGATGCACTACCTTCTTGACGGGATAAACAGACTAACCGATGGTGATTTAACAGTTGTCTTGGAAGAGAAAAATGCTGGTGAGTATGCTCCCATCTATAAGGGATTCAATTTGATGACATCTGAACTCCGAAAAACAAAAAATGAAATGCAACATTTCGTCAATGAATTATCACACGAGTTTAAAACACCCATTACATCCGTATCTGGTTTCGCTCAATATCTTATTGAAACTGGTGAGGACATTGAAAGTCCTAAACGTATGCAATACCTGCAAATCATTGCTGATGAATCCTTGCGATTAGCATCTCTTTCACAGAAAACCTTACTACTTTCAAAGGTTGAAGCCTCTGAAATCATCACAGAAAAGGAGGAATTCTCCTTATCCGAACAAATCAAGTCTTGTGCCATCTTATTACTTCCAAAAATTGAGCAAAAAAATATCACACTCGAATTAGATGTGAATAACATCAAATACCTTGGAAATGCAGAACTGATGGAACAGGTATGGATCAATCTACTAGGCAATGCGATTAAATTCACACCAGAAAACGGTGAAATAAAAATTTCTGCATACTATCAAAACAACGCAATCGCCATCTCTTTCATTGATTCGGGTATAGGCATGAGTGATGAAACATGTCGTCATATCTTCGAAAAGTATTACCAATATGACACTGGTTCGGCTGTTCAAGGCAATGGGATAGGTCTTTCTATAGTTTATCGCATTGTAAGTTTATGCAATGGAAGTATCACGGTTGATAGTATATTGAATGAAGGTAGCACATTCAAAGTCACCTTACCAGTCAAAAAAGGATTTCCACATTGATTAATTGAGCTTTTAGTCACTAAGTCGTACATTTTCATAAATAATAGGAGAACTGGTGAAAAATCAGTTCTTTTTACTTAGTTTTTACCTTAGACGCATAAAATTAGGATAAATAAATTCAGAAAGAAGGTATTTTTAAAAAAAGCAACTGCTTGTTTCAAAGCGAATTTTAAAAAATAGAAAGCGTGATTGTTATGAAAAACAACAAAATGGTTGCCTTTATTGGTCCAATTATATACCTAATACTAGGCATTATCTTATTGATCGTAGCAGAATCTGCTCTAAGACCAATTTGCTTTATACTCTCTAGTCTCCTACTTCTAACTGGTGCTTACAAATTTATCAAATATTTGTCGAGAACTGCTGCAGAAAATATTGGTAATAATGATTTTACTATCGGTCTGATTGCAGTGATTGTCAGTATCGTAACTTTCATCAATTATGAGATTATCTTGCAAGTTATCCCAGTTATCCTCAGTTTCTTTATCATATTAAATGGCGCAAAAGAATTGCAAAATGCTTATGATGTCCATCGCGTTCAACTAAAGAATACTTGGATTGTTTCTATCATTGCAATTGCCAATATCATTTTTGGTACAATATTAATGCTAAATCCTTTTGCTACCATTGCTACACTTTTAACAGCAATAGGTATTGCACTTGCGCTTAGTGGGCTAATTGACCTCATAATAACTATTGTAATCATTTCAAAAGTTAGCAAGGTTGAAGCATCATAAAAGTGTTCACTAACTTCA
>CAZPYI010000169.1:0-4550 GCA_964590305.1 uncultured Streptococcus sp. | reverse complement strand
AGCTGCTTAAAAATTTAGGACTATTTAAAATTCAGCTATGTGATAATGACCCTTTTATCTGATATACTTGGAATTTTTCATCTCAAGTTTATCAAATAAATGGGTCTTTTCTATTATAATATATCCTACATTTCCTGCCCAACATCTTTATAATAGCTTTTATGATATAATATAAAGACCATTAGAAACGGGGAAATATTATGTCTTTTGACGGTTTTTTCTTACATCATTTAACCAAAGAATTAAAGGAGCAACTCCTTAATGGACGCATCCAAAAAGTTAGTCAACCTTTCGATAAAGAGCTTATTTTAACCATTCGCCAAAATAGGCAAAATTACAAACTCCTTTTATCTGCCCATCCTGTTTTCGGGCGTATTCAGACAACAAAGGTTGAGTTTCAAAATCCACAAACTCCCAATACTTTTACCATGATTATGCGCAAATATTTACAAGGTGCTAGTATTGAGAGTATTGAACAAGTTGAAAATGATCGTATTCTTGAAATTTCTGTCTCCAATAAAAATGAAATCGGAGATAATATCAAAGCAACTTTAATTGCGGAGATAATGGGGAAACACAGTAATATCATCTTAATTGATAAAACTGAAAGTAAGATTATTGAATCTATTAAACACGTTGGCTTTTCACAAAATAGTTATCGAACCATTTTACCAGGCTCAACATATATAGAACCTCCAAAAACAGATGCAAAAAATCCATTTGATGTATCTGATGAGAAACTTTTTGAGATACTACAAACTCAAGACCTAGCTCCTCGAAACCTACAAAGACTATTTCAAGGACTTGGACGAGATACTGCTATTCAGTTGGCAGAGCAACTTGACACTGATAAATTGCTAAATTTTCATTCATTTTTTGCCAGAAAATTTCAGCCTAATCTGACTGAGAAATCTTTTTCAGCTGTTCTCTTTTCTGATAGCAAAGAGAACTTTAACAGCTTGTCTGAGCTATTAGATTATTTCTATCAAGAAAAAGCGCAACGTGATCGGATTACGCAACAAGCTAGTGACCTTATCCACCGTGTTCAAAATGATTTAGAAAAAAATATCAAAAAACTTGATAAACAAGAAAAAGAACTAGCTGCCACTGAAAATGCAGAAGAATTTCGTCAAAAAGGAGAGTTACTCACAACTTTTCTTAATTTAGTTCCTAATGACAAAGATAGTGTTGCACTAGATAACTACTATACAAATGAAAAGATTACCATCGCTTTAGATAAATCACTCAGTCCTAACCAAAATGCACAACGTTACTTTAAAAAATATCAAAAACTAAAAGAGGCTGTTAAACATTTAACTGGACTTATTCAAGAAACTAAAGAGACAATTGCTTATCTAGAAAGTGTAGATACTTCGCTTGGTCACGCCTCACTGACTGATATTGAAGATATCCGTGAAGAGCTTGTTGAGACAGGTTTTATCAAACGCCGCTCCCGTGATAAACGACACAAGCGAAAAAAACCTGAACGTTATCTTGCATCTGATGGTCAAACTGAAATTTTAGTTGGCCGAAATAATCTACAAAATGATGAATTAACGTTTAAAATGTCTAAAAAAGGCGAACTTTGGTTCCACGCAAAGGATATTCCAGGGAGTCACGTTCTCATCAAAGACAATCTGAATCCAAGCGATGACATCAAAACTGATGCGGCAGAGTTGGCAGCATATTATTCAAAATCTCGCTTGTCGAATCTTGTTCAAGTAGATATGATTGAAGTTAAGAAACTTAACAAACCCACCGGTGGGAAACCCGGATTTGTGACTTACACGGGTCAAAAAACACTACGTGTCACACCGAATGAAGACAAAATTTTTAACATGAAAATCAATTGAAAACACTTAAAGAGCCTGAGACAAAACGATTTAAAATCTATATGTTTCAGACTCTTTTAATAATGTGAACACAAAAGAGCAATTGGTAAAATTTAAACGACACTAAATCAATAATAATGATTTATTTTTTCAATAGAAAAATCCCACCACCAATTTCGAAAATACAAATGGGTGATGGGATTTTTAGGTAACAACTGAATTCATCATCCAGTCTCTTATAAATGTTATGATTGTGATTGTTTTTTCAGATAATAACTACTACTCTGACTTATTAATATCTTCTTTCAATTCATCCATATTGAATTTTGCAAAAAGGTACTTACGGTCTTGAACTGGGAAACGTTGATCCAATTGATCTACTGCTCCTACTTCAACAATGCCCTCTGAGATGATAAAATCCATGACATGTCCACCAAAAGTGTGGTCATCAGAGATGAAATGCAGATGATAACCTGCAACACTAACGCCGTGAAACATTTCTGGTGTCCAAATACCAACGATTGTCCCTGAAATATCCTCTTGAGTATATTCTGGCTGGTGTGTTGCTACTTCAGCAAACTTGGTGTCAGTAGTTGATCTTGGAATCATACGAACATGCATTTTCGCAAAGTGTCCTTTAATTTTGATAGATCTAAAAAGATTAGTCCCATCATAATATGAACCGATACGTTCTTCCAATTCTTTATCGGTCATTTCAAAACGCTGTCTAAAAATAACTTCAGCTTGGTGAGGAACAACGGCAGCGTAGGGAACTTTAACATCATTAGAAACTTCAACTACTTCCGGAGCACCTTCAGATCCTTTTGCTTGATAAGCTTTCCCATCAAGGACAATCAATTCCCCATCGATGGAATCAAGAGTTCCTATGCCTAAATCACCGTGCTCTAAAAGCTCTCCAATGGTCAATGTGCCACCGTACAAGCCTGCCATCAAAGCACTCAATGTATTGTATTGAAATAGTCTAATTTCTTCTGACATGTCACAAATCCCTTTCACTTTTTAATAAAACTCATCTGGTAAGATGGTCTCACCCAATTTCCCATTATCCTTGTAATCAATGGGAATATCTATAAGAACAGGTCCTTTTTCTGAATCCTTGATAGCCTGTTTGAGTTTTGACTCAAAATCATCTTTGCTATCAACACGGTAACCTTTCGCACCAAAACTTTCTGCATACTTGACAAAATCAACCGGTCCAAAGTCCACACCAGATGAGCGACCATATTTCATTTCCTCTTGAAACTCAACCATATTATACTTGCCATCATTCCAAATGATATGAACAATTTGCAAATTAAGTCGAACAGCTGTTTCCAATTCTTGAGCTGAGAAGAGGAAACCACCGTCACCTGAGATAGATATAATAGTCGTTTTTGGTCTTAACAGTGCTGCTGATATTGCCCAAGGAAGTGCCACCCCAAGAGTTTGCATACCATTTGAAAAGAGAAGGTGACGCGCTTCATAAGATTTGAAATAGCGTGCCATCCAAATATAATGACTACCCACATCAACAGTAACGGTCATGTCATCTGTCGTGTTTTCTTGCAAGACTTGGATAACATCCAAAGGATGAACCAAACCATTATCAGAGTTGCGGTCAAATTTGATATCTTCCACAACATTGTCATGTAAACCTTTAAGATATTCCACTGAACCACTTGGTAAAGAATAACCGTTTATCGCTGGTAATAACAAATCAAGTGTGTCAGCGATGTCTCCTATTAACTCCCGTTCTGGTTGGAAATAAGTATCAATCTCAGCTTGTGCGACATCAATGACAATAGTGCGAGCCGAGATTTCCGCATTCCAGTTTCGTGCTTCATATTCGATAGGATCGTAGCCGATTGCAATAACTAAATCAGACTTTTTAAGCAACATATCTCCAGGTTGATTACGGAAAAGGCCAACACGTCCAAAGAAAGTGTCTTCTTCCAACTTGCGAGAAACAACTCCAGCTCCTTGGAAAGTTTCAACAACTGGGAGTTTTACAAATTTTAGCAATTGACGAATTGATGTTGTAACTCTCTCTGTTGACGCACCATTTCCTAAAAGCAAAACTGGTAAGACAGCGTTACGAATAGCTTGAGCAAGATAATTAATATCAAAAACAGAAGCTGAACCAAGTTTAGGATCTGTTAGAGGTTGAATAGCTTTCACAGAAACTGGACTATCTGTCACATCTTGTGGGATTGAAATGAAACTAGCTCCTGGTTTTCCTGATTTTGCTAAACGGTAAGCGTTAGCGATTGTCTCAGAAAGGGTGTTGGCATCGTGCACTTCTACTGAAGATTTTGTGATGGGATCCAGCATAGCAACATTATTCATTGATTGATGAGAACGTTTAAGAAGATCACTACGCTTCACTTGACCACCAATTGCAAGAACAGGATCGCCCTCAGCAGTAGCTGTCACCAAACCTGTAGCAAGATTGGAAATACCCGGACCACTGGTTGCAATAACGACCCCAGGATTCCCTGTAATACGTCCAATACCTTGTGCCATAAAGGTCGCGTTTTGTTCGTGGCGTGCAACAATAAGTTGAGGCCCTTTGTCTTCAAGCGTATCAAAAACACGATCGATCTTGGCTCCAGGAATACCAAAAACATACTCAACGTCATGATTAATGAGGCTGTCAACTATTAAGTCAGCCCCATATTGTTTATTTATATCTGTCATAAAAATTCTCCTTACTTCACA
>CAZPYI010000168.1:0-4574 GCA_964590305.1 uncultured Streptococcus sp. | reverse complement strand
GGTTACACTAAACTAGACAGAATTTATAAAGTGTTCTACACTAAAGAAAACAGGAGAAACAATATGTCTAGAAAAATACGCCGTCATTTTACAGATGACTTTAAACAACAAATCGTTGACCTTCACACTGCAGGTATGAAACGAAGTGCGCTGATCAAAGAATATGATTTAACCCCTTCTACCTTTGATAAGTGGGTGAGACAAGCTAAAACAACGGGCTCCTTCAAATCAATTGATAATATTACCGATGAACAGCGGGAGCTGATAGCTCTTAGAAAGCGAAACAAAGAACTTGAAATGCAGATAGACATCCTAAAGCAAGCGGCGGTGATTATGGCACAAAAAGGGAACTAATCACTGCTAACAAGGATAAATACAGCATTTCAGCCATGTGTCGTTGGTTGAATCTCCCGCGCTCTAGCTACTACTATAAAACCTCAGAACCAGTATCTGAAGCTGATCTTGAAGAAAAGGTGAAACAAATTTTTCTCGAGAGCCAATCGAGATACGGTGCCAGAAAGATCAAGCAATGTCTGGCTACAGATGGGATTATCTTATCTCGTCGCCGCATTCGTCGAATCATGAAGCGGTTAAATCTCGTATCTGTTTACCAGCAGGCTAGCTTCAAGCCATATGCTAAAGGGAAAAACGAAGCCCCTATTCCAAATCTCTTAGACAGACAGTTCTACCAAGAAAAACCACTGGAAGTGATTGTGACAGATTTGACCTATGTCCGTGTTGGTCAGCGTTGGGCTTATGTTTGCTTGATTATTGACCTCTTTAATCGTGAAATTATTGGCGTATCTGTTGGCTGGCAGAAGACTGCAGAGCTCGTCAAACAAGCCATTCAGAGTATCCCTTATGCTTTAACCAAGGTCAATCTTTTCCATTCTGACCGTGGCAAGGAGTTTGACAATCAATTAATTGATGAGGTCTTAGAAGCCTTTGGTATCACCCGTTCGCTAAGTCAAGCTGGCTGTCCTTATGACAATGCAGTAGCTGAGAGTACCTACCGTTCCTTCAAACTGGAGTTTATTCATCAAGAAACCTTTCATTCACTTAAAGAACTAACCCTTAAAACCAAGAACTATGTCCACTGGTGGAATCATCATCGCATTCACGGTAGTCTCAATTATCAAACACCCATCGCTAAGCGAGTGACCGCTTAACAAAAAACACTTTATAAAAATTGTACAGAAAAGTGTTGCCTTTTCAAAAACTCCTGAGTACTAATGTAACTTCAGGAGGATCTATAACTTTTATAATTAAATAATCTAAGCTACCTAGTCTCATAATTCACTAAGTGTTTGATATAAATTTTATTTAATCAATTTATTGATTGCACATTGTATTGATTACTCTATCACTTTATTTCGTCGAATAACAACCCCTGCTATAAGAACTGAAATAACCAACCAAATGAGCAAAATGAAGAAGGTTTTGTCCGTTAAAGCATAATCGCCCCGAACCTCTCTCCATTGGCCGAATGCTCCCATGTAAGTATAATCAGTAATCTTAGAAATTGTCTCGCTCGTCCATCCTGCTATTGGTAACATAAGATTCACCATCATGATTGGCATCGCAGCCATGCTTGCTTTTGCCTGTGTATCGCACAAGAGAGCAACAGCTGTATAGAGGATAAAAACAACAATAGTCGTAACAATATTGACGAGAAGGTATGTGCCCCAATTTTCAATCGAAACTCTAAGAAGAAATGGTAAGGCAATTAAGTAAATGAGAACAACTATAAAAGGAATGATAATATTTGAAAAAATATATTCCTCATACTTGACCCCTGCCATCAGCAAACTACGCTGATTATTCTTTTCCACTTCCTCTGCAATCAAGATAGGAAGGAGATAGCCAATCATCGCCGTCAACATAGGCAGTATCATGGTGAAAACCATTTTGTTTGCCCCTTGCATATCCCTGAAGATAAAACTGTAAATCCCTGCAAACATCAGAGGAAATACCATCATAATGGATGTTTGTTTATTGGCTAATAGAATTTCTTTTCTGCTCCACAGAAGAGCTTGTAGTCGCTTAAACATTTAAGGTTCCTCCTGTCAATGTGATGAAGACATCTTCCAAGGTTGGCTCACATGAATGAATGGTTTCAATCTTCGTAGTGTCTAAAGTGGCTAGGGCATGATAAGCAATTTCCTCGGTACGTCCATCTTGATAGGACACAACAACTTTTTTATCTGAATAATACTTCTTAATCAGACTAGCTGGGCTACCTGTTTCTACTAATTTTCCTTGATGGAGAAGTGCCAGATTGTCGCAGAGCAAGGTGGCCTCATGCATATCATGCGTCGTCAAAAAGATAGTCGTTCCTTTAGCTTTTAAGTCCAGCAACAATTCATGAATGACGCGTGATGTTGATGGATCCAGGCCACTCGTTGGCTCATCTAAGAAAAGAACTTGTGGTTGATTGATGAGTGCACGAGCCAAGAGCATCCGCTGTTTCATTCCTGTTGATAGTTTTTTAGCTGGTTTATTCTTACTCTCGTAAATACCAACACTCTTTAAGAGCTCATCAACACGCTCATTACTGACCCCATAAAATTTAGCATAGACCAGCATATTTTTATAAAGCGTCACCTTTTCGTAAAAGCCGCTGGTATCACTGACGATTCCAATTTTTGATAAGTCCTCTGTGGTCAATTCCTGCGCAGTTTTTCCAAAAACCTCTGCAGAACCTTCCGTCGCATATAGCTGACCAGTTAAGATGTTAATCGTTGTTGTTTTTCCAGAACCCGACGGGCCAAGAAAACCAAAAATCTGTCCCTGTCCTATTTCAAACGAAATCTTATCAAGAGCTGTTTGATTACCAAAACGCTTAGTTAAGCCTGATGCTTTAATGATCATCTGTCTATTCTCCTTAATACTTTCTAAATTAAATGCTTACTGTACCCCAAAAGTCAGAAACAAAACCAATTTTGGGAGTGCAAATCATAAACGCTGAGGCTGTTCAATGTAAGATCGCACAACTGTCCCACAGGACTTGCAAATGTCATGATAAAGGGTCTGACCATTAAAAGTTGTTTTTTGATGGGCAGGTATAACGCTAGCGTATCCTTTGGTTTGCTTACAAGCGATAAAATCTGTGCCTCCGCAGTAGGAACAAGTCAGTGTTGGTTTCATGTTAAGCCTCCTTATTGAGTTGAAAAATCTCTTCAACATGACAGTTGAAAACTTCCGCAATTTTCAGGGCCATTTCAAGTGAAGGATTATAGCGATTGTTTTCAAGGTGAACAATGGTCTCCCGACGGACACCAATCATTTCAGCCAGTTCTTGTTGGCTGATTTTTTTCGCCTTGCGTAATTCTTTGAGATTTGTGATGATATTGGCCACAAACTCACCCCTGTTTCTCAAAGTAAAAGAAGGCGAGGTCAAAGGTGAAGATCATCGCTGCTGCGTAGATGAGAATCATACCAGCTGTTAAAGTGAACGGAACAAAGAAAGTGACGACACTTAGTATAAGTAGACTGAAGAGAATCATTGCAAGTGTCACAGCACCAGCCTTAGCCATGTCAAACCAAAAACGCTCATCAGGTTTTTCCTTGGTCTTTTTGAAGAAAAAGTAAAGTGCAAGAACTGAAAGAATGACTAAACCAGTTCCTAAATAGAAATGCTTGAGCCAGATGGGTTTTGTATCTGGTGTCAGTACCCAGAGGCCTTTGGTGTAGATGGCAAAGGCTGTAAAGAGGGTGACCGTGTAGAGTTTTTCAGTCAGACCAAAATAGCGGTCTTCCTTCGGAACAGGCTTGATACGAGAGATAATTGCGAAGGCAATCCCTTGTACCAAAATGGTAATCGCAAAAATCAGGTGCTTGATCCAGGCTGGATTGCTGGCTGGTGTTAGTAACCAAATGCTAAGCATCAGAATGATTGTAAAGAAATAAGGCCATTTAGATTTCATGTTGTTTCTGCTTTCTATGATGGAGGAGAGTAATGAGTCCAATGAGGAGTGCACCGATTGTTGGAGTAATGGTGAGGACGAGGATCTTGGTCACATTAGGGACATCAGCGCTTAAGATATTAAAAATAATGGCTGGAAGAGTTAGAGCAACCAAGATGTAAGGGATAAAGGTATAATGTTTCTCCATTTTCTTCGTGTCAGACTTGCTTGATGTTTTTTGAGGAATCTTCGCAAGGCTAACGAGCAGAAAAATGAATAGGATGAGGAGGAGCGTCACACCGAACATGAGGTGCTTTAACCAAATAGGATTAGTGTCTGCACTTGTTAACCAAACGAGAACCAATGATGGGAGAGCAATCGCAAATGGGAGATTGCGGTAAGTATTGTTTTTCATGAGGGGCAACCTTCTTTCTATTTTATTTTTTGTTTTTTGTTTTTGAGTTATGTGAATTATTTCCAACTCTTTATGTTATAAATATATCACAACAAAAAACATCTTGTCAAGAAAAAGTGAATTATTTTTAACATATTTTGATAAACCCGTGTTTTATTAAAAAAACACGACCGCCCACAAATAATAGACGGTCGATGCTTAGATATTAGAAAGAGGAAGTAGCTTAGTGCAAAATAAGCACTATTGGCCTTGTT
>CAZPYI010000167.1:2747-4699 GCA_964590305.1 uncultured Streptococcus sp. | reverse complement strand
AACTAATAATACTCCGAAATGAAAAAAGTTGCAAGCGAAAGTTTTATAAATTTTATATTAAAAATAAAAAATGCACTACTTTAACTAATACACTTTATTCTATATAAATTATTTTTTTGACTAGTTTTTGACAGATTATAACTGACATTGACTTAATGTCATAATATAGATATAATATAATATTGATATAGTATAATTTAAATAGTTATTATATCTATTTATATTAAAGGAGTTATGAAAAATGGAGAAAAAAAGAAAAGGATTGTTAAAATTAATAACAGTAATAATCTGCTCATTGATCACATTTACTAATGTATCAACGATATTCGCATATTCGCCGGGTGAAATCACAACCGCAAATCAAATCTTTGTTATTAATAAAAAGAGTCATACTAATAACATACAAGCTACAAACGATTTGTTTTCAGTTTCAATACAGCTCACTTCACCAGGGACAAGTACGATTAATGGAGATATGTATAGACCAGTTTATACATTCACTAAAAAGGCTAACAGTAATTATCGCTTACTCAACGTTATTTCATACATTGATGATCCGTCTTACACAATAACAACTAACTTGGGAAGTACTGAGGTAGCTAAAGGTTCTTACCTGTGGGATGATACCATTCAAGCGTGGAGAATACCTAATCCGATGTATGACTTAAGTGGCAATCCTGTTGATACAACAACGGCGGTCAATGGTACTGAAGGGATTAAACTATATATTACAGGTGACTCGACTGGTATACTACCTTTAAACCAGCTTACAAATGATAATACAAAGTCAGGCTCACGACCAGTTATTTATTTTGGGGATGTTGCAAATATGTCTGTCAACACGCCACAAGTAACAGAGTTTAATCTGTTTCAAGAAAGAACTTATTCTGGTGCAGAAGATAAATGGCACGCACTTAATTACTTCGCTAGAGCTTTTGTTGAATATGAATTTGATGCTACAGTGACTGGGACAAACCCATATAATCAAGCAATAAGTGTTGGGGACGGTGCCCACTTTGAATCACAAATCAATTTGGATGCACCAGCAAAATTTACTTCAGATTTTGTTTGGCAAGTCAGCACAGATAATGGCACAACTTATACTGATATAGATGAAACCGCTCAAAATAGTAATGGTTCTAAAAATACAGATATGATTTTGGACTTTACTCCAAATCTTAGTGATGATGGTAATTTATATCGTGTTAAAATCACTCCAAATGAATCAACTGGTGAGTCCATTTATACAGAACCAGCACTTTTAACATTTAATAAGGCGACTACAACATTTACTTTGAATAAATCATTATCGGGTAAAACATTAACTGATAAGCAGTTTGAATTTGTCTTGAAAACTGATGATGGTAGTACAGTAATCGAAACAGTTAAAAATAACACTGAAGGTAAAATCAATTTCAGTCCACTCAATTATTATGAAGTAGGTACTTATAAATACACGGTTCAAGAAACGAATGATAATCAAGAAGGCATCACTTATGATACAATGAATGCTGAAATTAATGTAAATGTTGTTAAAAATGAAGATGGAACTCTTACAGCAACAGTTATCTATCCAGAGGACATTGAGTTTAACAATAGTTATACCGAAAAATCAAAACCAGATGATAAACCGAAAGATACATCAGACAGAACTAATAGCAATGATACTAAAAAAGAGAGCACAACTCTTCCTAAAACAGGAGAAGATCCATCAAGAGACGTTGAGTTGGGCTTCACTTTACTAGCTGCTAGTTTGTTATATTTTTTAGTTAAATTTAGAAAATTAAATCAATAACTGGAGCCTATGTCAATTCCAAAAGAAATCACATATCAAGGAAATCCTTAAGCTACCGAACACCGTCAGAAATATTTTGAGGTTACATAAATGAGAAATAATTCTCTAGCTTAATTTGACGAATCAACGAATTTAAAAAGTGAAAAAAAAATAAATT
>CAZPYI010000167.1:0-2737 GCA_964590305.1 uncultured Streptococcus sp. | reverse complement strand
AGCTGATGAACAGGCACTACAAAGAGCAAAAACATTTTAATTATCAATAAAAAGTAGCTTACATTATTTATAAATGCAAGCTACTTTTTTTATTCATTTTTCTTTTTATGGAAGTCTCCTTATTATCATCTTCAAATATAAAAATACCACTATCTAAAGAGTAGGACGCTATTTACTTTTGATTAAAAGTAATCGCTAACTAGCTACAGTTATCAATCAGTTCCTTTTTTTTACCGTTTTTAAATAAGTTTACGACTAGCTTAAAATACTGTCAAATGTTCACTTGGTTTTAATCGCTTAGTTTATTTTTTCTTCCTTTTTTCCAAAGGCTAAAGCTGCCTGCAATTAATAATGATGCAATACCAATAATAGTCATTGATGACGACTGAGAATCACCAGTTATTGGTAAGATGGACTGACGTTGCACCTCCTGATTCACTGGAAGCAATACGGAATCATTAATAGATTGAGTTTTCTCTGTCACCTGTGGTTTAGTTGGCGAATCAGGCACGACTGCTGCCCCCGCTGGTGCAACTGTAAAATGCACATGATTTCCTGCTGCGTACCCTTTAGGAACACCATAAAGACGTCCATTAATTGTCCAATAACTATCTGTTTTATTCCAAGTATAAAGCGTCATATATCCATAATAACTAAAATCAGCAGAGATTGTTAACGCCATATCTTCATGTTCATTAGTAAAATCACCATCTAAGTGACCACTTGGCGGACACAGATACCAATAGTCTAATCCATAAACCTTATTCCCCTCATAGTCCACATAAGCACTCTTTTGCAATGTCCAACCAACACGACCATAATCATCTAAGTCAATGTCACCATCACCATCTGTATCTGTTACCATGTAGCTATCTACTTGAGCAGAATATAAGCCTGATTCACTATTAATCATTGCAAGCAACTCTGAATATGATACTTGAGTACCATCTCTTAAGACTATCAAATCATCTAGTAATAAATCATTACCTAAAAATAGCTTTTTAACACCAGAATAGATTGTTTCTCCCTGATAAGTACCTTTAATAAATTGTATTGTATATTGTGTATCATTACCTTGTAGATACGTTCCTGGATTATAGTAGCCTTCTGGAGTTAAAACAATCACACCATCATTAGTAGTAATATAATTAGTAACCAAATGATACTCTGGATGTGCTTCAAGATACTCTGCTCTTATAGCATTCGCAGCATTTGTTAGGTCAGCATAGTTAGTCTTAGTAATATAGCCCAATTCAATTGTTTTAATCACATTTTCGAAACTATCTAACACATCAACTGTTACTCGTACAGTTCCTTCACTTAATGATTCTCTAACGACTAAACTGATTGTTGGTCCCATTCCATAAGAGGTTGCCGTAGAAGTTAATGCTAAATTTTGTGCTGAGAAGATTAGCATCTCTGTCAGTGGATCACGAGTTAATGAAAAATGTGTCTCCCACGCCTGATCACTCATAGATGATTGGTGCTGAGTGACATCTGGTAAGTTTGTGATTTCTGTTGTTACCCATCCTTCAGCTTCAGTTACTTCATGGTATCCGATAAAACCGCCTTCTTGATCATACTCAAGAATAACTGCTTTACCTGTTACTCCGTTATACCCCATCACATAATAGCCAGATTCATCCAATTTAAGAATTGCACGACTTATTTGAATATCCTGCCAACCAAGTGAATCAGGAATGTGGAAGCTACTAGCTGCTTCACCACTAATAATATAGGCATTAATTATCACTGAACTCGATACATCCGTATCACTCGCCTTTATCTGATCAAGGGATAAAAAACGATTTGAAGATGTCGTTGTTTTTTCGGTATCTAATAACGTTACTGTTTGAGCTAGCTCTGCTTTTGATTCTAGACTCCCAGTTGTAACTATGTCATCCTCTTCTTGCTCATCGGTCACTTGTTCTAACATTGTATCTTCCACAACATCTGAAACTGATTCATCATTTACAATTGCTACATCCGATTCTTTAGGAACAGTCTCTTCTTGGGTGAAATTATCATTCAAAGTTGTTGTTACATCCTGTTCCTCTGTCCCAGAAGAAGTTTCTAATTCTACTAAATTACTATCGGTATCACTAATTTCCGTAGTCACAATTGCTTGTGCAGTCTCATCTGCAAGTACTTTACCACTAACTGTTGTGGTTCCTAAGAATAATAGGCCAATAGTCGTAACTCCAAAAACCCAGTGTTTCCCTTTTTTCCACATTCGAATACAATTTTTTTCTCGTCTTTCCATAGTAACTTTTTCCTCTCAATAGTTTCAAATAAAATATACAAATCAATCACACATAAAATATATTGTATTTGTGAAAGATGCCATTATTAGATATTAACAATACTTAATTTAATCATTTTTTATTCTAAAAACATCATAAAATCCCAATTATCTGCATAAACACTGGAGACACTGCACCTTATCAAGGATAAAACCAATTAAATTACTACTGATTTACTACGTATGAATGAGCTTTGGTACGACGATTTTCCTTGAAAGGTGAAGATTTAATAGATACCTCCAGCACAAATTGAATATTCATAAAGGTAGACACTTCAACAATGAGGTGTCTATTTTTGTATTTAATTTGAAAGGTCGTGATAATGATGGAAAGAAAAACTTTGGAAAGGAAATGTCGTTCTCCTACGAAAGATACGCTGAAAGCATAAAAATCAATAGATCACAGAAAGGACGAAAAAATATGGAACTAAAATT
>CAZPYI010000166.1:0-4720 GCA_964590305.1 uncultured Streptococcus sp. | reverse complement strand
GTCAACGTACAACTCAAAAAGTTGGTTAAGATGAATTTAAGGTCCCATTTATATACTATAAACAATCCTAAATTTTTTCTTTTTCATAATCTCCTTGAGGCAGCTAATGTTTAACATGGCTGCTTCTTTTTGTTGAACAGATAGTTTCCGTAAAAATGGACTATTTCAAAAAAGTCTCTTTCAATGGACTTTGATATTTCTTTCCAGAAAATAAACATTTTTCGGAAAGAAATATATTTAAAAACTTTTATGAATGAAGGAACCTTAGGGAACGGGTATGATATAATTAAGTTAGCAAAATTAAAAGTGAGGAAATATTTCTATGGTTGATTTATTTAGAGCTGACACTCCAAATTTTAGAACAGAAGCAGCAAAAAAAATTGCAGAGCTTTTTCCTGAAACTGTTATAGATGGGAAAATCGATTTAGAATCACTTGAAGAATTGTTAAATACAGACTTGAATCTAGATGGTGGAAATGAAAAGTATGAATTTACTTGGAGAGGTAAACGAGATTCAAAAAGACTTGCGGATTCACCCGCGAATAAAACTACATTAATTTTGAATGATGATAAGTCTGTCAAAGCCCGTCAGAGCAAAAATATTTATATCGAATCAGATAACTTAGAAGCATTGAAACTACTTCAAAAATCTTATTCTGACAAAATAAAAATGATTTATATTGACCCGCCTTATAATACTGGTAGTGATTTTATATATAAGGATAATTTTACTAGCTCATATGAAAATTATCTTAGACTAATGGGCTTTTTAGATGATGAAGGAAATACAACTACATCAAATAAAGAGATGTCGGGAAGATTTCATACTGATTGGCTAAATTTAATGTACCCTCGATTGAAACTTGCTAGAAATTTATTAAGACCTGATGGGGTAATTTTTATTTCGATTGATGATAAGGAATACGACAACCTAAAGAAAATATGCAATGAAATTTTTGGGGAACAAAATTTTGTTGGCAATATCGTCTGGAAGTCAAGGGTAAAACCAGTAAATATTGGGGAGGCAAAGTATAGACCTCAAAAAGAAATAGAGTATGTGCTAGCTTATCAGAAGTCAGATACGCAGAATAAGTTTTTACCATTGTATACAGGTGGTGAGAGGAGCTACCCACACGAGCTCGACGGTAGAAAGTATCGTTTAGCAACTATCCTGAAATCTAATCGAGGGACAAATCGCCGTTCAACGATGACATTTTCTTTAGATGGGTATACGCCTCCTGAGGGGCAACGTTGGCAAGCGGGTGAAGATGAAATTAACTACTTGAATGACAACGGGTACCTAGAATTTAAAGATGGAACGCCATTTAAGCGCTATTTCGAGGATGAAGAAGGTGCAGAGCATGACCCATTTTATTGTTTTATGGAATCTGATTGGTCTTCTAGTTCTGAAGCTGGAAAATCAGAGCTTAACAATTTAATTGGAGAGAATCATGGATTTGATACTGTTAAACCAGTTAGGTTAATTCAGACTTTAATTCAGTCTGTAACACGACCAGACAAAGAAGATATAATTTTGGATTTCTTTTCTGGTTCAGCAACGACGGCACATGCTGTAATTAAGCAAAATTCTATTGATAATGGAGATAGGAGATATATTTTAGTACAAACTCCTGAGAAGACTGATAGAGTGAAATCAGAGTATGAAACAATAACTGAATTGGCTCAAAAGCGCATCAAGAAAGTTATAAGTGACTATTCTGAAAATACGAAACTAGACCTTGGTTTTAAAGTGTATGAACTATCACAAAGTACAATTCATCAATGGGATAGCTCGCCTGAGAAATTTGAAGAGCAACTAGAGTTATTAAGCGAGGAAGTATTTACTCAAAACTCTACCAACTTTGAAAGAGCAAGGGAAATTGCGTTGAAATCAGGAATAACCTTAGATATTGAACCAGTAGTTAGTATGGATAATTATCACTTTGTTTCAGAGGATAAAGAAGTGTTTGTTATTTTAGGAAAATATGATGATGAACTTTTATCAGAATTAAACAGTCAAAGAAAAAATTCTGTGGCATTAATTGTATTACGGGAATTTGAAGATGGCTCTGAAATCAAGTTTAATATTATTGAAAGCCTAAAACAAAACGAAAATTACAAGAACCATTTCCATATTGAATGGCTATAAAAGGACTGAATACATGAAACTTACATTTGAGAGATTAGAATATCAAGAAGAGGCTGTAAAATCTGTTATTGATACTTTGTCTGGTTTTGATGAAACAGCCAATGAGTTAGAATTGGAGCCAGAAATTCTTGATGACTATGTAAAAAAGACACTCCTAGAAAAAAAACAGAAATATCTGAACGAAGACTACTTATTTCCATTCCCACAATTTAACATTGAAATGGAAACAGGCACTGGAAAGACAATGGTTTACTTAAAAACTATCTGTGAAATTCACAAAAGGTTTGGAGAAAACAACTTCATAATTGTTGTACCGAGCAAAGCAATTAAAGCTGGAGTTGAAGATAGTTTAAAAAAGCTTAGAGGCTATTTGTCAAGCATACATAATACAAACAGATATGAATATTTTGTTTATGATTCTAAGAAACTATCATTGTTACAAAACTTCGAAAACTCAACTTTTACAATAATGCTAACCACGATTCAAGCATTTAATAGTGATACTAATGTGATTAACCAAGAATATAGTGAAGGTTTTTTTGGTGGAAAGCCATTAGATGTAATCCAAAATGCAAGACCCATAGTAATTATTGATGAACCTCAATCTGTGGATGGAGCCAAAGATGGTGCTGGAAAAAAAGCGATTCAGTCATTGCATCCTAAATTCGTTCTCAGGTACTCTGCTACACATAAAGATGCCTATCCTTTACTATACCAATTTGGACCTGTTCAAGCTTATCAGGGTAATGGTGATAAACGTTTTGTAAAGCAGATTGAAACGTTGGGAACAGAAATTAATACAGATGGGAATTTACCTGTTGTTGAGTTGAAATCTATTACTGCAAATAAAGGACAGATTCAAGCTAAAGTTTATGCTTATAAGGAAGTAGAGGAGGAGTTTGAAAAGAAATTAATTACTATAAAACAAAATGAAAATTTATACAAAAAAACTAACAATCCAAATTATGAACAGTTAGGTAATGTTATAGAAATAAACCGAATAGAAAATTTTGTAGAATTTGAAAATGGTTTTAGAGTAACACATAATCAGCATGAAGGTGAACAGGAACTTTGGCTCACATCACAGTTGACAAGCTTGGTTCGAGACCATCTAGATAGGGAATTAACACTTCAAAAAAGAGGAATAAAAGTTCTTTCTTTGATTTTCCTAGATTCAGTTGAGAATTATCGGATATATAATGAAAGTGGATGGAATCTTGGCGAGTATGCTAAGCTATTCGAGTCTATTTATGAAACAGTGATTAGGGGGAATTCAAAATATAAAGCACTTTTAGACTATAATGTTCCAGTCTCAGAGGTACATGATGGATACTTCGCAATGGATAAAGGGACTAAAAATAGACCTGCAAGATTTAAAGATACCAAAGGTGATACGGCAAGTGATGAAACTGCATATGAAGCCATTATGTCTGATAAAGAGGGACTCCTTACTCAATATAATAGTAATGACAAAAAGACAGATACAAAATCCTCAAAGTTAAGATTTATCTTTAGTCATTCAGCTTTAAAAGAGGGCTGGGATAACCCTAACGTTTTTCAGATATTAACAATTGCAACTCCTAAATCAGATTTGACAAGGAGACAAAAGATTGGACGCGGATTACGGATTTCTGTAAACCAAAAAGGAGAACGTGTATATGGAGACCATAATGTCGTAACTATTTATGCCAATGAAACATTTGAAGAATTTGCAGAAGGTTTGCAAAAAGAATACATTGAAGCGGGACTACTTACAAACAAAATTTCTGATGATTTCTTTAGTGGTATTTTAGTAGAAAAAGAGTATAGTCCTGATGACTCAAAAAGCAAAGAATCAGAAAGTGAAATTGGAAAATACCAGAGTGATAAAGCTTCAATTTTGAAAACGACGGAGAAAGATTCTCAACTTTTTGTTAAAGTACTGAAAGAAGAGGGAGTTATCAAAAAGGATAGTACACCTGCTGTAAGAAAACTAGCAAAAATATCTGATAAAGACTATGAAAAAAAATTGGTAGACGTCTTTGTAGAAAAAGGAGGAGAGGCTAGTATAGGAAAAGCGTTTGTCAATACTTTAAAAGTGAAATTTGATATAAAAAAACCAATAGATAGGAGAAGGCGTAAAACTGTAGAATTTACAGATAAAGATAATGCCTACTTCGTAGAGCTATGGGAAAAAATTTCACACAAAGTAAAATATAAAGTCCAATTCAAAGAAGAGGATTTATTAGCTTTATTACTTGATAGTGCAAATCCAATTACAGACATTCAGGTTACGAAAATGACAGCAATTCAGACCCGTGCAAGACTAAAAATGGTAGATACCAGTGTTGGTACTGATATCGTAGGTCAAAGGACAGATAATTTAATCTGGATGGAACTTCCAATTTTGGATGTAACTAAGCAAATTGCAGACAAGGTCGGTTTAACTAGAAGTTTTGTAATAAAGGTTTTAAAATTGGCACAAGTTAAAGATAAAGAGTTTATTGATAAAATCAAGCAAAATCCATCATTATTTGTAAAACGCGCCGTTAATAATATAAAATTACACCAAAGAGCTTTGCTGGTTCTGTT
>CAZPYI010000165.1:0-4764 GCA_964590305.1 uncultured Streptococcus sp. | reverse complement strand
CGTGACAATGGCAAAGTTTTGGAGGCATTCAATTCAACACAGCTCTAAAACCTCGTAGGGGATTTTAGTTTTTAATTTTTTTGCTGTTTGTCCTAGCGAAAGACTTCAGAATAATGAATGCTATTGTGTTGCTTATTTATTTTTTTCTTATATTCTATTCAATTTTCAAAGATCATTAAAAATTAAAACGCTTATATCTGCTTAATTATACCATATTTTCCATATAAAGAAAATAGTCAGAATCAAGAACATACTGCGGAAAACCAGTGATTTTTCGAGGTTCTAATAACAAAATAGTCAGATTTTGCAAATCAGAAAATTCCTTAATGGATTCTAATTCTGCCATTGTCAAATAACTGCTGACATTAACAAAAATCAAGAGTTGCTTTTTAGATAGATATTTGAAAATCTGCAAAATTTCAAATATTTTCTCAAAAATCGTGTCACTTGTCGTTTCAATTTTTATTCCTAAAGCTTGAA
Organism: uncultured Streptococcus sp.; assembly: GCA_964590305.1. Taxonomy (GTDB): domain Bacteria; phylum Bacillota; class Bacilli; order Lactobacillales; family Streptococcaceae; genus Streptococcus. Next base: position 4,284 of record CAZPYI010000165.1, on the reverse strand, counting down.
AAAGTTCCTGAACGGTGATTTCGTCTTGTTCTAAATCCAACTCATGATCCAATAATTCATACCCCACAAGTTCAGCCAAAGTCGCTGTCATTTTGTCAATCATACTTTTGACTTCTGGTTTTTCATTGAGCTGAATTTCTAAATCTCCATAGATCTGTTTCAAAACAGACCTACTATTGACATCAAAACCTAAAACATCCGTAATCGTCAGCACTTCCGCTGCTTTTAATGATTTAAACTTGTCATCGTAAATTTTCAAATCTTCCGCATTATCAAAATTATAAATTTCTCTGACAAGATTGGCAAAGACTCGCACATCTTCTACCACAAGTGTTGTCAAATTTGATAGATTTATAGGCTCATCAAGTATCGAAAAATTAAGATTCATCACGAAAATCCTCTCCCAGAAAAATAATACGGTTATCACTATTAGCAAGACTATCATTACGTGCACCATGAAGATATACCATACCCGCAAACTGCTTTTCTGTCACGGTTAATAAGGTAATATGCCCACGTTTAGGATTGTTTTTGTTGAGGCGATTTTCCATAGCTTGACGTGCTGTCCCGTTAAGTAAAAGCTTGCTATAAACACTGTATTGGTGCATGATAAAGCCCTCACTCAGTAAAAACTTACGAAATTTTCGATAAGCCTTTTTATCTTCCTGCGTATCCGTTGGCAAATCAAACATTAATAACATTCTCATATAACGATAACTCATATTCTAAAAATCGGTATCTCCACCGTTTCTCCATTTAATACCGAAACAACACGTTTTGTGTAATCGCTTGCAATATTTGTCAAGTACATTTCTTTCTTACGATAAACATAAGTTTGTGCAAACATCTCAAAAAGCTCACGTCTTATTTCACCAAATTTTTTGTTCCGATGTTCATAGACAATTTGGTCAACAATAATTCGGAAAGGCTCCATAATATCACTTGCCAAGTTAAAATCATTGAACTGATTAGAATGCTTGAGTCCAAGCTGCGTCAGTGACCCAGACTTAACAATCTCACGCGCAAAAATACTCATGAGTAACGTATAGCCGTAGTCAAGCCCCGCATTAATATCATTGCTATCATCACGCGCAAAATCATTACCAAAAAGCGTATTAAAATACATCCGTGCTGCGTGTCCCTCCCAATTTGTCGGGTCAAATGGCTGCAAATCATCTAGCAAGCGTTGCAATTTAAGAGACGATTGATCAAAAGTAAGCTGTGATAAATGATTGCCTTGATTGATAATTTTTTGCGCGATAATCTCCGTCCAAACGGTTGCTTTCACATCATTTTCCCAAGAGATTTGCCGTGACAGCTGTAAACTACTGTCATGTCTACCATAATAGGGCAAAATCTGACTACTTGGCAGACGCTTATCATCACAAAATATCGTCAAAATATTTTCATCCGATAGCCGTTTCAATAGCATGGTCGTAATCGAAATATCACAAGTTTCACAAAGCAGAATATCAATTTCCGACAGATGAATCATTTCCGATTTTGTGCTAGACTTGAAAATCAAATGATTGTTTTTGTAAGATAATTTTGAATGTTCATTGACAATGACTGTTCTCCAGCCCATAGATTTTTCGCCTTTTCTCTTATTTTTATATACAAAAAATGCACCGATGACGGTGCTACTTTTTCAAGTTGATAACGCATAAAGCTTATTTTATCTCGCTGTGTTGAATTGAATGCCTTCAACACACACATTGTAACATAAAAATCAAAGGAGTACAAGAGGTTTTTATGAAAAATATTTATGAAAAAAGAGCCGTGGCTCTTTTTATAGTTTGATTCTTGTTTCGTAGAGTCCTGTTATGGATTGGTGGATGAGGGTAGCATTGAAAATATCCGTATCTGCTGTGCTTGTGTAACGAACACGTGCGCTATCGCCAACTGGTCCTTTGATATCTTTCAAAGTACTACCTAAATTAGTTGTACCTGCTGATAAAACATTGACAAAACCTGCAATCGCTTGACTTAAATCTACCACAGCATAGTCGTCTATATTTTCAATAATATCTTTCAATTTGTCATTGATTTTCTTATTTGATAAATTATATTTTTCAGCTTTGCCTAATATGAAATTCAAAATTTCACCAAATTTTTCTTGATGTGCATTAACAAAATCAAAACTCTCTTTATGTTTCATTTCGTCATAGCGATTGGCATGATAGAGAAACTCTGTAAATTCACGTGAATAAGCAATTTGATTCCCTTTTTGTGCCTCTTTTGGACTTGCTAGCAGTCGCTTTCTACCATCTTCAAATTCAAACAGCTGATATTTTTTGAGCGATTGGCTTAGAATTTTGATATTTTCAGCATTGTTTTTCTTGATAATTTCACCTGTTTCAGTGATCCTAACAGGGTTCAGTTTACTTTCTACAAATGCTTGACTATCTTTTTCAAAAGCTGATTTTTCACGAATTGTAACAGAAATTAACTCATGGACTCGTTTTTTCTTAGTCTTGCCTTTTTCATAGCTGATAGGTACAGCAAAAGCAGATGTTTCAGAAGATAATCCACCATATTTCTCTACTGACCATCCTTCTTTAAATGCAACACTCGCTTTGCCTTTTTTCAAACGTTCTTGCTTACTAAATTCACCTTTTTGTTCCTCCGTTTTCTTGACAATATTGATTTGCTTACACTCCAAGACCTTGTTAATCGTTTCAAGTGATTGATCACGTTCCCAGACAATTCAAACCCTAAATTATTTTCAACATCATTAAATACTTCAAATAGAGCTTTTAAACCAGCCTTAATATCAATATTATCGGCGTTAAAATCATCCTTGTCTTGATACAAAAAATTGCCACGGAATTTAAGAATATGGTGCATCGCAAGGTAAATTAATCTCAAATCATCAACTTCGTGTTTCATCACATGACGACGCAAATGATAGATTGTCGGAAATTGTTCATAATAAGCTTTCTCCTCCTTTTCTGTCCGAAAAAGAGAATATTTCGTCTGCTCAACTTTTCTATCATCCAACCACAAAAAACTTTCAGTTAAACGATAAAAGAAATTCGGATCAACTTTCGCCATTTCAGTCGCAAAAATGATTTGTAAATAACGCAGACGTTCATGACGACGTTTCAAACGGCGACGAGTACCACGTTTTAGCCTAGTATCTGCTGCGACATCTCCCTCTTCAAATAATCGCACGCCCCACATCTTAGTTGGGCGCTTCTTCCCACGCGTTTTTCCGTTCTTGATAATCTTTACTCTTTTGTTAATATCTAACACATTAAATTCATCATCAATAACAGCCCAACCCACGCTATTTGTCCCGATATCCAATCCAATCGTGTAATCTTTTTTCATCAATGCAAGTCTCCCATTTTAGTTATTTATTACCATAATTATAACATTTAAGATTTAATAAGTGTCATTTGAATACAATTTTTCAAAAAAATCAGACAGTTATTATCTGAGCAAAACAAAAAAAACACTGATGCCTCAGTATTTTCACTAATCTCTATTTCAATGTCACAATACTAGCCCCACTACCTCCAGCATTCTGCGGGGCATAGGTATAGGATTTAACATGGCGCGAGCGTTGCAGGTACTCTCTTACCATGTCACGGATGACACCTGTCCCAATGCCGTGGATAATAGTAATCTGGTGGAGATTGGCAAGCAAGGCCTGGTCCATATAATCATCCAACATTTTCTGCGCCTCCTCGTAGCGGACGCCCCGTAAATCAAGTTGGGCTTTGATATTAGAGGTAACTGTCTTTTTAACAGCCTTGGTCTTCGTTTTCTTAACCGTTTCTTCTGGCTCAATCGGTTCGAACTCGTCTTCTGAGAGCTTAGTTGTGATCAAGCCCATCTGGACCTCCCAGCGACCATCTTTTACCAGTCTAACCAAATTCCCACGTTGATTATAGGATAAAACTAGAACTTCAACACCTGGCTTCAAACCGCGTTTGGCCTTGGCTTTCTTAAGGATTTTATTTTTCGATAAGTCGACAATCTCAGGTGCTAACTCACCTAATTGGTGCTTGGCATCAATGATTTCATGCGGTTTTAAAAGTGATTTCTCCTGTAAATTTTTCAAAATATTATCAGCTTCTTCAACAGCAACTTTAACGATGTCTTGCGCTTCTTCTCGCGCTTTATTCAACTCTTTTTCGCGATCTCGGTTAAAGGTTTCAAGCGCACGTGACAAGTCGTGATGTAAAAACTCGTTATCCTTTTCTAACACCTTAATCTGTTTAGCGGATTCAAGCATCTCTTGATTTTTTTGCTCAAGCGAGGCAATCATGACGTTGA
>CAZPYI010000164.1:0-4804 GCA_964590305.1 uncultured Streptococcus sp. | reverse complement strand
AAAAAAGTATTAAATTCAAAAAGCTTATTGCTTCCTAAAAAATTATTTTCTTGATAAGTGGAACTTGCTCCTAGGAGATATTTTTCTTGTAGTGAAGAAGAGAGCATAATTTTAGAAAAAGGTGATACAACATTCTCTGCTGCGCATAGAGGGAGTTGATTTTTATATGTCAAAACCGCTTCGTTGTATAGCTGTTTAAATTTCTGTAATGTATCCATTATTTCTCCTACCGATAACTATTTATTATCAATATACAAATTTGTATTTTTGACTTATAATAACGTATCGGATTGAAGGAGAGCGTTATGGATTATTCTATTATTTTAAACTACTTGAATTATTGTCGTATTCACAAAAGATTGAGTGAACACTCCATTCGGGCATACAGAATCGACTTGAAGCAATTTTATGATTTCAGGAATTCTAATGTTAAGGACTATGTTGACTTTCTTAGTAGTACTACAAAAAAACTAGCACTTTAAAACGGAAAATTGCTAGTTTGAAATCTTTTTATAGATACTTAGAAGAACAAGAACTTATCTCTGAAAATCCTTTTTATAAGATGCGTTTCCAATTTAGGGTTGAAAAAAATTTACCAAAAATAATTCCTTCTTTTGACTTAGAAGCTATATATGATTATTTATATGAAGAGAAAGCAAATGCTGGTACTCCTTTTAGAATAGAAAAAAGTTCACGAAATTTGCTTATTACAGAACTTCTGATTTCTACCGGCTTACGAATTTCAGAACTTTGTCATATTACCATCGAAGATATTGATGTTCCAAATCGAACCATTAAAATTCTTGGTAAGGGAAAAAAAGAACGTGTGACCTATCTAGGAAACGATCACACGTATACCCTATTACTCAATTATATTGCTCAGTACAGAACCAATAACTCTGGATTTTTATTTTTAGGGCACAATAGACACGATAATCTAAGCGAACAATCTGTTCGCCTTCTTTTTAAGTCTGTTTGTCAAAAAATAGATTTAAATAAATCGGTCACTCCTCACATGTTTAGACACACTTTTGCAACAATGTTGCTAGATAATAATGTCGATACACGACATATTCAGCAAATCCTCGGACATAGTTCAATTACTGTAACACAAATATATACCCACGTTTCTCAAACGAAACAACAAGAAATACTGACTCATCATAATCCTATCAACTCATTATCTATAAAAAGATAGGTATTCAAATAAATCATTTATTTTTGACAAGGGATGAACAATCTCTTTTTTTGTAAATTTTTTTCGATAATTTAATTACTTGCTTACCTGATGTCTTTTTTTCATAAATTTTTAAAAGTTCAAAATTTCTTTCTCAGAGCAAATAATAGCTCACATCTCTTTTGACTGGCTATATGAATCCTGTATTGCATACATGCTTGCAAAATATAATGTAACATCAAATCGAATCACTCTTCTATTACATTTTCTTCAATCAAGAAGGGAAACGTGCTTTGAATGAAAGCTGCCCAACTCCGAATGAAGCCTTATAATATCACTTAATCTGAACTCTTTTCATCCTATTTAACAAGATAGAAACAATTCCCAAGACTGGTAATTCGATTAAAGGTCCGAGTACAAGAACGAGAGCAATAATTGGTCTTTCTGGAAATGCAGATACAGCAATTGCAAGTGACAAGGGAGAATTTCTAGCGAGAGTTGTCATGATAAGTGGAACAGTATCATAAAAAGTGAAATGTAATTTTTTAGCAATAAAATTGACCAACAAAAAGTTGACTATAAAAAAACTAGCTATAGGTAATAGCATTTGTAATAATAAAAATGGGTTGTCCATAATCTCATTACTCTCAGAAGAGAACATTGATACTATGGCAAGACACAAAAATAAAAGTTGTAACGTATCACTATTATTTAACATTTTATCGATGACTGATTTTACTTGTACTTTTTTAGTCATAAATATATTAAGCACTTGTGCTAGAATCAAGGGGACTACCAGTACAAAAAATATACTTGACAGGATTTCTGTTCCAACTATTCTAATGTTATTTCCGAAAAAAAGTATGAGATAAATAGGTAGTAAAACCACTTGAATAATTAAATTTAATGGCAAAACTGAAGTTGCCAAAGCAACATTTCCCTTTGCCAAGTCTGTGAATATCAAATACCAGTCTGTACAAGGTGTCACCATTAACATAAGAAAACCAACTTGCATATCAACGGAGTCGCTTAAAAAGACTGTTCCAAGAATTATTGCAAAAATAGGGGTCCAAATAAAATTCACTAGTAATGATGCTATGGTAAATTTATAATTTGAAAATGCTTCTTTTATTGTTTTTAAATCTACTGTCAGAAAAACTATAAGCAAAAGCAACATCAAAAAAGGTTGGACAAAATTTATTGAATAATTCCCAAATGATGTCGTTGCTCCTATTAGTAAGCCACTAAGTGCCGCAAGTAAAATGATAACCGGTTGTAATTTTGTTATGAAGTTCAAGACACTCTCCTTGTTTATGCTTTTTAGTATTTACTGCTTCTTGATAAGTGCTACTGACAAACAAAAAGGGAAATAACTTCTAAAAAACCATTTAAGAACTATAAAAATTTTCAATAGTTCCTAGCAGTAGACTCACATTTATTATAACTCAAATAATAAATACTTGACAAGTAAATCTGACGGAAGAGTATAAAATATAAAAATGTAGTAATGCGAAACAACAGGAAATATTGACCCATCATAATCCCATTAATTCTTTATCTATTAAAAGATAATCAAGAGAAATAAATATTTTTTGATAAGGGAGAAGAGTCTCTTTTTTGGAACTATTTTTCGATAATTTATTAATAACTTACTTTTTTATTTCTCACTATTTTCCAAAATTGTAAAGACTGTCTCTAAAAACAACTCCTTTTCTTCTAAATTTGGGGAATGTGCAGAGTTTTTAAAGGTGTAAAATCCCTTTTTGGGAGCAAGCAATAGGTCGCTATAGTCTTTCGCCAAGCTATAAGAAACCTGCATATCAAATGCTCCCTGCAGGATATAAATTGGAAGTTCAAACTGAGTCTCTGTTTCCATCAAATTCTCCGCAATTACTGAAGGAAAAAGCATTTTGGATGACAGTTGCGAACCCAGAGGGTATTTCAAAATATCAAAAAATGAGTAGCCTTTGAAAGCTAGAATTTTTTTTACTAATTCAGACATTTTGAAATTATCTGAATGAATCAATCCTACCCCGTATTTATTCATATAGTTAGTACGAACTGATAAAAGATACTTGTTGGAAGGAAAATTTGGTGACTCTGGATTTTCTGCTTTCAGTGTATTTACTGCTTTCACATCTCCTATTTTTTCAGCGTGTTCTAGCATATAATGATAAGCGATTTTTTCAGATGCCTTCTGATTTGAAATCTGCCCAATTCCAAAATAGGCTTTGTAGTATTCGGGCTTTTTACTGATGACCTTCGTTCCTAAAAATGTTCCCCACGAATGCCCCATAATATAAATCTGATCTTTACTAAATCGCATCATTAGATATTCTGTCAGCTCAATGGCATCAGTTACCATAAGATCAACTGTCATCTTCTCAGAGTTTTTCCCAGCTCCATAACTCAGACCTGCACCTCGTTGTTCCCAATAACAGACGGTGAATTTTTCCTCTAAACGTTGCCCATGAGTGAAATCTTCCAAGCCAATCTCAGAGGAGCCTGGTCCACCATGAAGGAAAAGTAAAACGGGATGATTAACATTTTCACTAGTAATAAAGACATATTGACTGACGCCACCAATCATAATTTTTTCTCGAGTTGATAAACCGTTGGGAAACGAATTGCCATTCTCATCCAGTAGTTTGATAGGCTTTCCTTTTCCTCTTTTGAGTAAGGCAATGACTAGAAGTCCTAAAATGACTAGTACTACAATTAATACAATCTTCATCCTTTTTTCCTTATCTTTATATTAATAAATTACTAGCCACAGTCTTGTTGTTGCTCTGCTGACAGCAAGTTTTTTTATTATCTCTTTAATCATATCATAAAATCATGCCTTTACTAAGTCATCTTTTGCTAGAACTAAATATCTAAATACCCAAAAATACAAATTTCTAAATGACTAGAAAAAGAAAGAAATCCTTTGTGTGTCACTGAAATAAGCGATTAGACAAAAGAAATATCTCATCTGGTTTTTCAGCTTTTATTAGGCAAATGATCTGATTTTAGACTATTCTCCAACTTTCTATAATTTTTTAAACAAGATAAAGAGCAAAACCAATAGATTATTTCCCATATTAATCTAATCTCCCTATTTCTCTTTACAATTAGCTGCATCTATATAACTAGCAATCCCACAACAAATTGCTACTGCACCGGTAATTATAGAAAGCTTATTTTTTAAAATGAGGCCTGCCACCAATGCTCCAGTGCCGATTGTTGTAGTTATGATACCGCTAGTTTTTTGCCCATTCTTTGTTACGTTTGGTAATTCAACAGAAACTCCTAAAGTATCACTTAACTGTTCTACTTTTTTTCCAATTTCTTGTGACATCATAATTCTTATCCCCTTTTTCTTTTTTAACCATTTTTTCCGAATGACCTTAGATCTACTTCTATTTTAGATTGAAAAATTTGGTAATATACTTAGTTGACAGATAACCTCCTTAAACTATTTTCTAAAAACGTCCTATGCTATTTTCCTATTGTAGACTAGCGTTGCTACAATAAAGGTAATCACAATCAGAGCGACAGACCATGACAGTGCAACTAATAAAGTATTCCCCAAAGGTAAGTTAAGCATCAAAGCGCGTGTACTATCAATAAGTGGAGTCATTGGTT
>CAZPYI010000163.1:0-4809 GCA_964590305.1 uncultured Streptococcus sp. | reverse complement strand
TTACGTCGAAGAAAATCTTCAAGATTCGCAATTTCCTTGATAGTTTCGGATAGGCTTTCTTTAATCCTAATTAAATTTGCCTCTTCAAATTTTTGCTCGTTCAAAAGGTCACGTTCCGTTAATCTTGATTGGGAAAGCTCATTAGTTATTTGATCTACTTTTTGCCTGATGTTATCTTTGTTTCCCTTTATCTGCTCGATTTCAGAAGTTAGAGTTTCTTTTTTTGTTGCAATCGATTCAAGCGTTTTTTCTAACTGCTTTTGTGTTTCTTGTAAATCAAGAGACCGATTCATTGTTTTTGAGGCTTGCAAGCCATCGTAAAGTTTATTAACATCAGCTAAACGTTCCTCAAGTTGACTTGATTCCAAATTCACTCTTTGTTCATCAAGACGTGCTTGTTCTCCTTGACTCTTCACATCAGTAAGCCTATTTTGCTTTTCTTGTAAAGCACTGTATAAGCCATTAACAAACTTTTCTTGCGTCATTTGTGTGGTTTTCAACTGTTGCAATTCTTTTAATAAACTGTCAAGTTCTGGCTTGATGAATGTAGTATTATTTTGACGATTAGCACCACCAGAAAATGAGCCCCCTGGACGAATTTCAGTCCCATCTAAGGCCACAACCCGGACTTGGTAATTGAGTAAGCGAGCAGCATAATTGGCATGATCAATCGTATCAAAAATTGCAGTCACTCCCAAAAGATTTTGGAAAATATTGTCAAGTCGAGGTGCAAATGATACTAATTCACTAGCAATACCCATAAAACCTTGGCTTGATGCTAACTTTGCTTGGTTTTGCATTGAAATCTGACGTGGTTTAATAGTCGTCAACGGTAAGAATGTAGCACGCCCTTGACGATTTTTCTTTAAATAAGCAATTGATCGTTTAGCTGTCAGTTCATCTTCGACAATAATATTTTGGCTACTCCCTCCCAAAACAATTTCAAGTGCCACCTGATAATCACGGTCAAATGTAATATGTTCACTGACTGCTCCAACAATACCTCCTATATCAGAAGAAGCTTGCAGCACAGATTTAACACCTGAATAAAAATTACTATGATTTTTAAGGATAGACTCCAAGCTAGATTTTCTAGCTTCTTTTGTCTTAATGAAATCTAGATTATCAAACATCTTCGACTGCTCGTTTTTATATTTTTTTTCATCTTCAAGAACTTGAAGCGATAAGTCTTGGTAATCATCAAGCAGTCCTTTTACAGTTGCTTTTGATTGTTCGACTTTTTTTAAGGCTTCTTTTGATGATATTTTGAGGCTTTTAAGTGTCTCCTCCAGTCGAAAAAGTTCAGTCGACTTAGACTCTGATATTTGTTTCTGACTATCAATATCAGCGAAAACCGTCGTTAATTTATTAGAAATATCAGCTTCTTCCTGCATCAAATGGACAAAGTCTTCTCGAAGCTCTTCAATGACTTGATCTGGATTTGTTGAGAAGCGATTAAGCTCTTTTTGTAAACTTTGACACTCTAATTGTATTTTTTCGAGGTTGCTAGAAAGCTGAGAAAGTTGTTCTTTTTTCTGATGACGGTCTGCTTCCAACGTCAGCTTCTTTTGAGTTAAGCCACTTACATTTTGTTTAGCAGCTTGACTCTTTTCCTCTTTTTGACTGGACTCCAATTTAAATAAGTCCATTTTCCGCTCCAAGTCAGCAATAACCCGAGTTAAATCAAGGAGCCCTGTTTGCTTGGTAGTAATTTCTTCTGATAATTGATGACGTTTTTCTTTAAATTTTTGATTTTTTTCTTCAAGCTTTTGACGTTGTTCATAATACGCAGCTAAATCTACTTTTATCTCATTCAAAGATTGTGAAAAAGTATCAAGCTTCAGCTTATCCAATGTTATATCTTCAATTAAAAGATCAAGGTATAGCTGCTTACGTTCTTCTTCTAGGACAACAAATTCTTGAGCTATTTTAGACTGTTTTTCTAGTGGCTTGACTTGTGTTTCCAGTTCGTAGATGATATCCTCTAAGCGGTCAAGATTATCCTGAGTCTGATTAAGTTTAGACTGCGTTTCTTTTTTACGTGTTTTGTATTTGAGAACTCCAGCAGCCTCTTCAAAAATTGCACGGCGGTCCTCAGGCTTACTATTGAAAATTTCTTCGACACGTCCTTGAGAAATGATTGAAAAGGAATCACGTCCTAGCCCTGTATCCATAAATAGGCTATGAATATCACGCAATCTAACCTTACGCCCATCAATAAGATAATCACTATCTCCATTACGATAAATATGACGTTCTACACGGATTTCTTTCTTTGCATCTTTAATAAAGTAATCAGAATTATCAAGAATAACGATAACTTGAGCATAATTTAAAGGCTTACGATTTTCAGTCCCAGCAAAAATGACATCAGGCATCTTACCGCCACGTAAACTTTTAGCTGATGATTCTCCTAAAGCCCAACGAAGACTTTCTGTTATATTTGATTTCCCTGACCCATTCGGCCCCACAACTGCAGTGACACCTTTATCAAATTCAATCTTTGTTTTATCTGCAAAAGACTTAAATCCTTGCATCTCAATTTCTTTTAAAAACATCTTTTCCTCATTACGTAATGGTTAAGGCATTTTTGGCGGCATCTTGTTCAGCAAGTTTCTTTGATTTGCCTACTCCTTGGCTCATCGATTCACCATTAACATAAACAGTAACTTCAAAAACCTTAGCATGAGCAGGACCAGATTCACTTGTTACTTGATAATCAATATCAATATCCCCTTGTGCTTGTAAGAGTTCTTGAAGGCTTGTCTTATAATCCTTAATCCGTTCATATTCACCTTGTTCAACTTTAGGAATCATCACTTGATTAATAAAAGTACTAACCGCATCTACTCCTTTGTCTAGTAGAAGTGCACCTAGGAAAGCTTCGAAGAGATCTCCCAATATTGTGTCCCGGTTACGCCCACCAGATTTTTCTTCCCCATTACCAAGTTTGATAAATTGATCAAACCCACAATAGCGTGAAAAGCCAGCTAAACTCTCTTCACGTACAATCATTGAACGCATTTTTGATAAGTCGCCTTCAGCTTTCTTAGGATACTTAGTAAACAAATACTTTGAAATCAACAATTGAAGAACGGCGTCTCCTAAAAATTCCAAACGTTCATTATGTGAAATGTTTAGGAGACGATGTTCGTTTGCATATGAGGTGTGCGTAAAAGCAGTATTTAACAAGGTTTTATCATAAAAAACAATAGCAAACGATTCTTTTAATTTAAATTCTAAATCTTTCATTGTAACTTCCTTTCTGATTTTCCAGACCGTTCTATTATATCAAAATCTACATAAAAGTGGGAACAGTTCTATCTTTTCATTAATATTTCAAAAAAGAGTTGAATCCTTCAACTCTTTTAACCAGTTACTCTTTAAATATGTGTTAATGGTATAGCAGTATCAGGGAAAGTATCAAAAACTTTCATATCACTATCTACACCAAAATCAGCCTGCATAAGATTGTTTTCCATCGTCATATGTGCTAGTTCTTTAATATTATTTTCTTTACTTAAATGACCTAAATATATTTTTTTTGTCCTATTCCCGATAGTTCGAATCATGGTTTGTGCCCCATCTTCATTAGATAAATGACCTTTATCTGATAATATTCTCTGTTTTAAAGGCCATGGATAGGCGCCCGAGCGTAGAATTTCAATATCATGATTTGATTCTATCAAGTAACCATCAGCATTCTCAATTAAACCAGCCATACGATCACTAACATAACCAGTATCTGTCAACATAACGAAGCTCCTATCATCTTTCATAAAACGATAAAATTGAGGATCAACTGCATCATGACTAACTCCGAAACTTTCAATATCAATATCACCAAAAGTTAGTGTTTTCCCACGTTCAAAAATGTGTTTCTGACCGATATCTAGCTTGCCAATCATATTTCGACTGTCAATTATATTCCAAGTCTTTTCATTAGCATAAACATCAAGTTTGTACTTCCTAGCAAGAACACCTACACCTTTTATATGATCGGAATGTTCATGTGTCACAAAAATGGCATCCAAATCCTCAGGCTTACGGTCTATTTCTGCAAGCAGACTAGTAACCTTCTTTCCAGTCAATCCAGCATCAATCAAAAAGCGTTTTTGAGACGTTTCTAGATAGAAACTGTTCCCTGTTGATCCCGAAGCTAAAATACTATATTTAAATCCCTTTTCTGACATCATTAATCTACGTCATCCTCCCACTCATCATAATAGGTATCCGTACCTTTTTCATAAGGAAGAACAATAGTGAAAGTTGATCCTTTACCATAATCACTTTTCGCCCAAATGAATCCCTTGTGCTGCTTAACTATCTCTTTTGTAATGGACAACCCAAGACCTGATCCACCCTGTTGTCGACTTCTAGCCTTGTCAACTCTGTAAAAACGGTCAAAAATCAAAGGTAAATCTTTTTTTGGAATTCCCAATCCTTCATCAGAAATAGAAATGATAATTTGAGCATCTGTTGTCTTCATACTAACTGTGATTTTTCCACCATCTGGTGAATATTTAATAGCATTATTAAGAATATTATCAAAAACTTGAGTCATCTTATCAGTATCAATTTCAAGCCAAATAGACTTAATTGAATAATTTCTAATAATTTCATAGTGCTTTCCACTGATAGTATTCTGAGCCTTAATCTGATCAAACCGGTTCAAAATTGAAGTCATAAATGCTGTGAAATTTGTCATTTCAACTTCTAAATGTGTCACATGATTGTCAATCCTAGACAAATTTAGCAAATCTGAAATCATCCGCATCATTCTATTTGTTTCATCTAGAGATACTTTGA
>CAZPYI010000162.1:0-4818 GCA_964590305.1 uncultured Streptococcus sp. | reverse complement strand
TCCGCGGTGGGCATCCGGATCTTCGACGCTGAGCAATCAATATGTCTGCGGATATTAAGGAAGTTGTTGGACAAGGCTATAAAACAGTTAGAAATACAACATTGTCATTAGTTGGTCTAGGTGAAGAAACACCGCTTGATTGGGAGAAGAAGTTTGAATCAAGAGAAAAGGTATTACGACAGGCACTCTCTTTGTTAAATGTTGAACCTTTGACAAAGAAAGAAAATATCTTTATTAATCTTTTGCCTTATCGACGAGGCATGTTTATTGATAAGGATAGTGAAGTTCTAAGTGTTGAAAATTATATTGAAAATATTGATGATGTCAACATTGAATTTGAAAATGTTAATATCCTAAAATTAAGTAATTATAATGAAACGAGTTATGTTGCACAACTACCTATTGCCAAAATTCCTGAAAATGTCTCTTACTTCCATTTAGAAGAAATATTACAGACCATTAATTTTCCAACAGAATCATGGTTTCATGTACAGTTTTCATCTAAGTTTGTTTTTTTCTCATTACCAAGCAGAGCAAAAAATGTACGAAGACGTGTTAAAAATACACAGCAAGAAGCAGACACTGCTGGTGATACTCAAAACAGTAAAGTAGTACGCGGACGCTATCTCTTAGAAAATCTCAAAGAAAAAGTTGATGAAGGGGAAGCGTTAGTTTCTTACTTGAATACTTTGGTTGTCTGGGGTGAGACGATAGATGTTTTGAAATATAAAATTGACATTCTTATAACACAAATGCAGTCCATTGGTGTTAGCTTGGCAAAAGCACAAGCAGACCAACCTTATTTATTTTACAAAAATCGCTTTGGTGAATTGTTAACAAATTCGGATAACAATTATATTCAGCCAATGTCTTTAGAAGCTTTTTGTGAGAACTTGTTTTTTATCACTCACAGGGTTGGTACTGAAATAGGATTTCCTATAGCTCGTGTTGACAGTCAAATTGATTCATGGAAAGGTGATTATCAATCAGCGATTGATGCGAGTAATAACCTTGTGATGGTCAATCTGTTACAAGCAAATAAAACAGATGTTAAGGGGAAGGTTACCAGTAATCCCCACGTAGGAGTGATGGGGGAGACAGGTTCAGGAAAATCATTTCTGATCAAACTGCTGTTCACCTATCATAGTCTCTTAAAAGGACAATACTTATATGTTGACCCAAAAAATGAAATGCGAGATCAATTTCATAGAGTACTTGCAAAATTAGAAAGAAATAAGATTTTTCCTGAATTGCAATCTTATATCAAATCTATCAATTGGATAACGCTTGACGCAAAAAATCCTGATAATTATGGAGCGCTTGACCCGATTGTGTTTTTAGATGGACAAGAGGCAACAGACTTAGCGGATTCAATGATTGACTTGATGTTGAAAAATAACACAGATGAAATTGAAGAAGCTTACTTAGCCAGTATTGAACGTGTTCTTAATCGTAAAGAACAGGGTGAACGTGTTGGTATGTTACATGTCTTTGAAGATATGATGTCACATAAGTCAGAAAATGTTGTCAATGCAGGTCGCAATTTATGGCGAAAGTCACAAAATTCTATTCTAGCACTTTGCTTTTCAGATGGACAAAATCCAGCGCTTGACCTTGAAAGTAAGATTACTGTTTTAGGTGTTATTGGATTGGACTTACCGAAAGGAAGGCAAAATGGGGAGTATTCTAAGAGTCAACTGAAATCTATGGCAGTCATTTATGGACTATCCTATTTTTGTAAACGATTTGGTGAAAGAAATCCAGCACTTGAAACTCTGTCAGTCTTTGATGAGTGTTGGATGTTAGAGGGCACACCTGCTGGTGAAGAATTAATTACCAATATCAAACGTGTTGGACGTGCCTATAACAACTTTATGATTCTAGGGACGCAATCTATTCATGATACACAAACAGAAAGTGATGACACGGGTTTTGGGACAGTCTTTGCATTTTTGGAAAAACTTGAAATTGATGATGTCCTAGATTATATTCGTGTTGAAAAAAATGAGGAAACCAGAAAATGGTATGCAAATCAGACCATGGGTCAATGTATCTATTATGATACATTTGGTCGAAAAGAACGGATTACTGTAGATGGTATGGTAAAGGCTGTTATACCGTTATTTGATACGGTTCAATCTGACTTAAAAGCAGTATAGATAAGGAGATTAATCATGACATATAAAAAATTTCTATGGCTGATTTTACTACTATCAAGCTTTCTTGTCTTTTTTCAAACAAATGTCTTTGGAGTCACAAAAACAGCGATTAATTCAAGTTCTGGTAGTATTAGTTCTGTGTTTCAAACACCATCAGAAACTATTGAAAGTGGTCAATCAAACGAAGAAAAGGCGACAGAATCAGCTGAAAATGGAGAGCTTCCACAAACACAAGAGGAAGCTGTAAAATCATCCGTTTCAAGTTCAGTTTCAAACGATTATACAGAAGCGGTTGAGACTAGTTCAACTGGTGCAAAT
Organism: uncultured Streptococcus sp.; assembly: GCA_964590305.1. Classification (GTDB taxonomy): domain Bacteria; phylum Bacillota; class Bacilli; order Lactobacillales; family Streptococcaceae; genus Streptococcus. The sequence continues at coordinate 2,341 of CAZPYI010000162.1, read as the reverse complement.
TTTATACGTGATTTGACCTATACAAATTATAAAGATGACTTGAAGTATTTCACTTCTAAAGTCTATTTTAAAGGGGAGTTCTTTGGCTTTTCATCAGAAACAAATTATCTGATAAATTCGTTTGTTCAAGCGATTTTTTGGATTAATAAGTTGTTCTTTACTTTGTTTGCGAACGCTTATGAAGCTATTTCAAATTTTGGAACAGTCGATTCTGCTATTACGACAGTCATTGACAGCTCGGCTGATATTTTTAATGCACTAGCAACAGGTGAAGTTATTGCAGTTATTGGAGGGATTACTGCAACTTATGCAATTGTTATGTTTGCATTAGGAAAAGGAAGCTTTTTTAAAGTTCTTATCCAATTTTTTCTAGTCTATGCAGTAACTTTAGGTTTGTTTTCAAAAGCACCGACTGGTGACTATTATCTAACACGCTTTTATAACAATACAACAAGTGTATTTAATAACTTAGCCACAAGTGTATCTGGAGCAACTCAAACTTATAACAGTGAGGGTTCTGTCCTTGATAGTTACTTTCAAAAAGCGATATGGCAACCGTATGCTTATATGAATGCAGATAAAACAGACACACCAGTAGATGGTTCAAGCTTAGAGTTGAATCTTTCGGATGATCAATTAAAAGGTCTACTTGGATATGAACAAGGAAATGGTAGTTTTATGGTTGGTGAAAAGGAAATTCAAGATATCACTAACGAAGATGATATTCAAGTTCAAAATCTCACAAATAACTGGGGTGAGAAGTTTTCTTATGCACTTGGCTCTGTTGTTAATACGTTTGTGATGGGTTTAGCCATTGATTTCTTTGGCTTGATGTCTTTTGCCTTAAAGGCGCTATTAATGGTTCTCTTTGGTTTTTCATGGTTCTATTTACTGATAGCTTTGATTTCACAATACACAGCCACACTCATCAATTTTTGGAAACGTATCATTATTTTTAGCGGTCTTGCTGGCTTTATGACTTTTATATCTAGTATGTTCCTTTATCTCTATAATGTGATAGAAAATGCGATTATGAGTTTTACATCAAACTACCTTTTAACAGTTTTCCTTAAATTGGCTATCTTATTTCTCGTTTACAGGTTTAGAGCTCAAATTATTGGGGTCATTACTGGTGATAGGTTAAATTTGACGTCAATGGGAAGTCATATGCGATCTCGTTTTTCAGACTATCGTCATAAAACATCTCATAACTTACAACCTGATAAAGGTAATGAAAACTTCTCAAAGATGGCTCTTGCAAAAGCTAGTCTAAAAGGAGTAGGTAATCGTTCTATTAAAACAGTTGGTCAAAAAGGAGTAAATTTGTCACGTCAATTTAAGGCAAATCGCATGGCAAAACGTAATGGTGTTAGTCCTAAACAAGCTTTGTCTTATATTAATGCCCAATCTGATTTTAAGAAGGCAAAACGTCAAGAGGCTAAACGACAACTGACTAATTCTATTAATCGGACGAAGGCAGGAATTTTCAACTTAGCTTCTAATGGCGTTAAGGATGATAAAGTCAGAGAAAATTTATTAAATCGTTCTCAAAAAAATAAAGACAGCGTAACTGTCAATAATGCATTACAGAAAGCCAATATCAGAAGTCAGGGTCATAAAGAGCGTATTGAAAGAATTAAAATGAGGCAAGACAATAAACAGTCTCAAATGATTCAAAATCAAACGCTGAAAGATAATATTGTAAAAACAAGTAAGAAAACAGGTACAACACCTAAAAATGCTTACAAGCAATATTCAAGAGAACAAAGGATAGAAAAACGGTCTACACCAGTATCCAATCGCTTTCGTGAGAATCGTGTCAATAGGCAAATAAAGCCAAAAATTAAACAAGCGAGAACACAAGAGGTTTAGAACCTCTTTTTTTGTTGGTAAAGAAAGGAGCATATGAAAAAAGTTAGAACATTGAGTAAACTTGGTTGTTTGGGATTCTTACTACTACCTAGTCTTGGTTTGTTTATGGTATTTACTTTATTATTTCATAGTACGACTAGTTCTAATGACTGCTCTGTTACTTCTAGTTCAAGTTCAGTAGCAACTGTTAGCTCTGTGGTTTCTGATACTGATTGGACAAAGGAAGGCTCTACTGCTTATAACAATGCAAAATTAGTTTTTGATTCATGGGTATCTAAGGGTCTTAGTGGTGCTTCCGCAGCAGGTATTGTTGGTTGGGTTAATTCCGAAGGTGGTTTTTCTATTGTTGATCGAGCAGAAGGTCATTATGGTACGGATGAGTTAACTAATGGGATTTCAACAGGTGTCATTCCTAGTGGCGGGTCTGGCTATACAGTCGGTGGTGGGGGGATCTATCAATTGACACCTT
>CAZPYI010000161.1:0-4883 GCA_964590305.1 uncultured Streptococcus sp. | reverse complement strand
AAAGCAAGTCCAATAGCGGCATCTTTAGTTGTAACAAGCTCTTGTAATTTTTCAGGATGTGTAGAGCCTACACCATCATTAATGTTGAGTCCATTTGGCTTTTCACCAATCACTGTAATTTCTGCATTAAGATCCAAAAAGACATCACGCGCTGAAACTGCTGCCGCTCCATTGGCAGTATCAAGTGCTATTTTCATGCCTTCTAAATCACGACCAGTTGATTTAAGGAATTTTCCATACTTACGACGACCCTCTGGATAATCAACAAGAGTTCCAAGACCTTCTGCAGAAGGACGTGGAAGACTATCTTCTTTAGCATCAAGAAGGAGTTCAATTTCTTCTTCTTGCTCATCTGCAAGCTTAAAACCATCACCACCGAAAAACTTAATACCATTATCAAGTGCAGGATTGTGGCTTGCAGAAATCATGACCCCCGCTGAAGCTTTTTCCGTACGAACAAGATAAGATACCCCTGGAGTTGCGAGTACACCGAGCTTGTAAACTTCGATACCAACTGAAAGCAAACCTGCAACTAATGCCGATTCTAACATTTCTCCAGAAATACGTGTATCACGTGCGACAAAAACTCTTGGTTGTCCATTTTCATGTTGACTAAGCACATAACCACCAAAACGCCCTAATTTAAAAGCTAATTCTGGTGTCAACTCAACATTTGCTTCTCCACGAACACCATCAGTTCCAAAATATTTTCCCATATTAATTCAGCGATTTCTCGCATTCTCCATTTCTACTTTTATGTTAGTTTTTATTTTTTGTGACTTCCAACTCAACCGTTACGACTGATGGATCCACTGTGACATTATCAGCTGATAAATTAATGCTTTTTGTTGCATTTTTCGTCACATCAGAGATGTCTACTTGTGCCACAACTTCATCAACGGCATCTAATGCTTCTTGACTTCCTGAAATAGTGACATGACTTTGACTTAATTTATAATTAATTCCTGAGAGAGAATCACTCATGTTCCCTGTAGTTTCTAGGGTAACAGGAACCGATTTGGTCAGCTTTTTGACAGTTACTGATAAAGTTGCCTTTGTCGGATTAATGACACTTGCTAGAATTGTCCCATCTGAGGCAACCGCTTGAAGTGTCACACGACCACTGTAATCACTGTCTAATGTCATATCTTCTGGAAGACTGGCCACAACATGATCAATTTGTGAAATAATAGCCTCATCACTAGTTACCTCAACTGCAGAAATATCAGTCGCTATTTTTTTAATCTCATAACCAGTTGCAAGTTGACTATCATCTACTTGTCCCCTAACCTCAAACGTCTTGCTAGTTTTTTTACCAATTGTGACCGAAAGGCTTTCGGGTAATACCGTTGCAGTTACTCCTGAAGGAAGATTGATAACACCCAGATTAACAGTTTGTGTGCCTTCTCCGAGTTTAGACAAATCTGCCACTACTTTAAAGCTCCTTGTATCACTGTTAATCTCTGAATCCAGTTTTACACGATTAATGGAGGTTAGATAGACCTCTGTCTCATATGAATAACCACTTATAAAATACTTGTCACTATCATATTTGATATCAATTGGAACATTAGTCAAAGTATGTGTATAGGTTTCTGTCATCCCTGAGACTTGTGAGCCAGTCTTTGAATAGTTACTAGCCGTTGCTGAAAGGAAGAGGAGAACAGACAATAAAATGGAAACAAGGATCAGTCCAACTTGACTGTTGAAAATTTTTTTCATTGTCTTCTCCTCCAAATTTTTTTAAACCAAGGTTGTTGTGCATCCTCATCAACTATTAATTGACTTCTTAAGATTGCTTCAAATGTATCCTTTGTCAAATCATGGAGAAGTTCACCTTTTTGAGCAATTGAAATTCCTCCAGTCTCTTCTGAAACAATAACAGTTATGGCATCTGAATTTTCAGAAAGGCCAATAGCTGCGCGGTGTCGTGTTCCAAATGCTTTTGAAATCTGTGTTGACTCCGATAGAGGGAGATAAGAACAAGCCGTAGCAATTTTATTGCCACTAATGATAACGGCTCCATCATGTAATGGTGTATTTGGAATAAAAATGTTTATCAAAAGTTGACTTGAAATATCAGCATCAAGGGGAATTCCAGTTGAAATGTATTCCTGTAAGGTTTGTGTTCTTTCAATCGAAATGAGAGCACCAATTTTTCGTGGACTCATATAGGCTACTGATTTAACAATAGAGTCGACCAGTCTTTCTTCGTTACTTAATTGTTGTTTTTTTAGAAAAACCTGAGTTGAGCGACCAAATTTTTCTAGACCTGAACGGATTTCGGGTGCAAATATGATAACACCAGCAATCACACCATAGGTAATGACTTGATTCATCAAGTAAGTAATGGTCGTGAAGCCAATCCATTCTGCCACAAATCTCAAAACAATAAAAAGTATAACCCCTTGAACCAGTGACATAATTTTAGTACCAGCCAATGATCTTATTAACCGGTATATTATATAGGCAACAATCAGGATATCTAAAACATGAACAATAACCATCCATGGATTATCAACTAGAGTTGCCCAAAAATTGGCATCAATAGCTGTAAAATTACTCATATTCTCCCCTTTTCTTTAACAAATTATTTCAATTCTTTTCCATAGTTTCCATTATAACATGTTTACTTAAGATTTTCTTTATCAAGAAAATAGTTTTTATGATAAAATAATCTCATGAAGCTAAATACATACTTAGGAATTCTGGCTGGAAAGTCAGCAAATGTTGTTTTGAAAAAAATGGGTCGGGGGTCCACGTATCCCGGAAGCCTCGCCCTCAAGTTTGATAAAGATATTCTAGATACCATCGCAAAAGATTACGAAATTGTGGTCGTAACTGGAACCAATGGAAAGACTCTGACTACTGCTCTTACTGTTGGTATTTTGAAAAAAGCTTTCGGAGAAATTGTGACAAATCCCAGCGGAGCTAACATGATCACGGGAATTACGTCAACATTTTTATCTGCCAAAAAATCTAAGTCTGGCAAAAAAATTGCGGTCTTGGAAATTGACGAAGCTAGTTTGCCAAAGATTACGAAGTATGTAACACCGAGCCTTTTCGTTTTCACTAATATTTTCCGTGACCAGATGGATCGTTACGGTGAGATATACACCACTTATCAGATGATTTTAGACGGTGCTGCAAATGTTCCTCAAGCAACTATTCTTGCAAATGGAGACAGTCCTCTTTTTAATTCTAAGAAAACTGTCAATCCTGTCAAATATTTTGGATTTGCCACTGAAAAACATGAACCAGAACTTGCTCATTACAATACTGAAGGCGTTCTTTGTCCAAAATGCAATCATATATTGAAGTATTATTATAATACCTATGCAAATCTTGGTGATTATATGTGTGAGAACTGTGGTTTTCATCGTCCAAAATTAGATTATGCCCTTACAGAGCTTACAAATATCTCCAATACTAGTGCTGAGTTCATTATCGATGACCAAAATTACAAAATAAATGTTGGTGGTCTGTACAATATCTACAATGCACTGGCTGCTGTCTCTGTTGCAGAATACTTCGGTGTAAAGCCAAAAGATATTAAGTCTGGTTTTGATAACAGTCGTGCCGTTTTTGGTCGTCAAGAGAGTTTTAAAATTGGTAACAAATCTTGTACTCTCGTTCTTATCAAAAATCCTGTTGGTGCCAGTCAAGCCCTCGACATGATTAAGTTAGCTCCTTATCCTTTCACTCTTTCAGTTTTACTCAATGCTAATTATGCGGATGGCATTGACACCAGTTGGATTTGGGATGCGAATTTTGAGTCTATTTTAGAAATGGACATCCCACAGATATTTGCTGGTGGAGTTCGCCATTCTGAAATCGCTCGTCGATTACGGGTGACAGGTTATGATGATTCTAAAATCACTGAAGCTGAAAAATTAGAAGATATTATGTCTCTGATTGAAAACCAAGACTCTGAGCACGCTTATATCTTGGCTACCTATACTGCTATGCTGGAATTCCGTGAGATTTTAGCGCATAGACATGCTGTTGAAAAGGAGATGAACTAATGACTTATACTTCACTACAATCTCCTGAAAATAAAGACTATACCTATAAACTCAATGTCGCTCATCTCTACGGAAATCTCATGAATACTTACGGTGACAATGGCAATATTCTCATGCTCAAATACGTTGGCGAAAAGCTTGGTGCCAATATGACTTTTGATATTGTATCTATGGGTGATACCTTTGATTCAAATTACTATGACATGGTCTTTTTTGGAGGTGGTCAGGATTATGAGCAATCAATCGTTGCCAATGATTTACCTTCTAAAAAAGAGAGTATTAATACCTTTATTCAAAATGATGGTGTTGTTCTGGCTATCTGTGGTGGTTTTCAATTACTAGGACAATACTATGTTCAAGCGAATGGTGAAAAAATTGATGGTATTGGCGTTATGGGACACTATACTTTAAACCAAGAGAATAATCGCTTCATCGGTGATATTAAAATTCATAACGACGAGTTCAATGAGACATATTTTGGTTTCGAAAATCATCAAGGACGTACCTTCTTATCAGAAGATGAAAAACCTTTAGGCGTCTGCGTCTATGGTAATGGAAACAATAAAGAAGATGGCAGCGAAGGTGTGCATTATAAGAATGTCTTTGGTAGTTATTTTCACGGGCCTATTCTTTCTCGAAATGCCAAGCTGGCATACCGTCTCGTTACTACTGCACTTAAAAAGAAATACGGTCAAGATATCTCACTTCCAAGTTACGATGATATTCTCGCCAAAGAAGTCACCGAAGAATATGGTGATGTGAAATCTAAAGCAGAATTTGAAAAATAAAGAAAAGCTAAGATACTCATTTGGGAGTCTTAGCTTTTTTAATGGAGAAATCAATATCTTGTTATACAAC
>CAZPYI010000160.1:0-4889 GCA_964590305.1 uncultured Streptococcus sp. | reverse complement strand
ATGAACTCTATCCAGTCGAAGGAGACTCTGCTGGTGGTTCGGCTAAACAAGGGCGTGACCGTAAGTTTCAAGCAATCCTTCCATTGCGTGGTAAGGTTCTCAATACTGCTAAAGCTAAGATGACTGATATTGTTAAAAACGAAGAAATCAATACTATGATTTACACTATCGGTGCAGGAGTAGGGGCTGATTTTAATGTTGAAGACTCTAACTATGATAAAGTCATTATCATGACTGATGCAGATACTGATGGTGCTCATATTCAAACACTTTTGTTAACATTTTTCTATCGCTATATGCGACCATTAGTTGAAAGTGGTCACGTCTATATTGCCCTTCCTCCGTTGTATAAAATGTCAAAAGGAAAGGGTGCCAAAGAGCAAATAGAGTATGCTTGGACTGATGGTGAACTGGAGGAACTTCGACAAAAATTTGGTAAAGGTGCGATTCTTCAACGCTATAAAGGTCTTGGTGAAATGAACGCAGACCAGCTTTGGGAAACGACTATGAATCCAGAAACACGGACACTTATCCGAGTGACAATAGATGATCTTGCGCGTGCAGAACGCAGAGTAAATGTTCTCATGGGAGATAAAGTTGAGCCACGTCGGAAGTGGATTGAGGACAACGTGAAATTCACACTAGAAGAAAACACTGTCTTTTAGATAATCCAAAAAGAAATAAACAGAGTTCAACAATTGAGAATAGATTTGTATTGATAAATTATCTAGCTTACAAAAAATAACATAGGAGTAACTATGTCTAATGTACAAAATGTGTCCCTTGAGGATATTATGGGAGAGCGCTTTGGACGCTACTCCAAATATATTATTCAAGAACGGGCTTTACCCGATATTCGTGATGGACTTAAGCCAGTTCAACGCCGTATTTTATATTCAATGAATAAGGACGGCAATACTTTTGAGAAAGGTTTCCGAAAATCAGCAAAGTCCGTCGGAAATGTCATGGGGAATTTTCACCCACATGGTGATAGTTCTATTTATGATGCCATGGTACGCATGAGCCAGAATTGGAAAAATCGTGAAACCCTTATTGAGATGCACGGAAATAACGGGTCTATGGATGGAGATCCACCAGCGGCTATGCGTTATACTGAAGCAAGGCTATCAGAAATTGCAGGTTTTTTACTTCAAGATATTGAAAAAAACACCGTTCCTTTTGCATGGAATTTCGACGATACTGAAAAAGAACCAACAGTCTTACCAGCAGCTTTTCCAAATCTTTTAGTCAATGGGGCTACAGGGATATCTGCCGGTTATGCAACCGACATTCCGCCTCACAATCTAGCAGAAGTCATTGATGCTGTTGTCTATATGATTGATCATCCTAAAGTTAAACTTGATAAAATCATGGAATTTTTACCAGGACCCGATTTTCCGACAGGAGCGATTATTCAAGGTAAAAACGAAATCAAAAAGGCTTATGAGACAGGTAAAGGGCGCGTGGTGGTTCGTTCACGAACCGAGATTGAGACTCTTAAAGGTGGCAAAAAGCAAATCATAGCAACAGAACTACCTTATGAAGTTAACAAAGCAGTTTTGGTTAAGAAGATTGACGATGTGCGTCTTGGGAATAAAGTTCCTGGAATTGCGGAAGTTCGAGATGAATCTGACCGTGACGGTCTGCGAATTGCAATTGAGTTAAAAAAAGATGCAGATGAGCAAACGATTTTAAACTACCTTTTCAAATATACAGAATTACAAGTTAATTATAATTTTAATATGGTAGCAATTGATAATTATACACCTTGTCAAGTTGGTGTCCTTCCAATGTTGTCTAGCTATATCTCTCATCGAAAAGATATTATTATTGGGCGCTCAAAATTTGATAAAGAAAAAGCTGAGAAACGTTTGCACATTGTTGAGGGTCTCATTCGTGTTGTATCTATTCTGGATGAAGTTATTGCATTAATTCGCGCATCAGAAAATAAATCTGATGCAAAAGAAAATCTCAAATTAAGTTATGAATTTTCTGAAGAACAAGCAGAGGCTATTCTTACATTGCAACTTTATCGCTTGACCAATACAGATATCGTAACGCTTGAAAATGAGGAAAGCGACCTTCGTGACAAAATCACAACTTTGAATGCAATTATTGCTGATGAACGTACGATGTATAATGTTATTAAGCGTGAACTACGTGAAGTTAAGAAGAAGTTTGCTAATCCACGTTTGACAGAATTACAAGATGAAGCACAGACCATTGAAATTGATACGGCAAGTCTTATTGTTGAAGAAGAAACGTTTGTCAGTGTTACTCGTGGTGGCTACATCAAACGTACAAGTCCCAGGTCTTTCAATTTATCTGCTATGGAAGAAGTTGGAAAACGAGATGATGATGAATTAGTTTTTCTTAAGCAAGCAAAGACAACTCAGCAACTTTTGATATTTACAGATAAAGGAAATGTCATTTACCGACCTATATACGAATTAACTGACATTCGTTGGAAAGACATTGGCGAACATTTATCTCAAACAATTACAAACTTCTCAACTGATGAGCAAGTTATTTATGTTGAAATTGTGGAGGATTTTGGTAGTCAGACTTATTTTTCAGTTACAAAATTTGGTCGCATAAAACGCTTTGAACGTAAGGAATTTGCACCATGGCGTACCTATAAATCGAGGGCAGTAAAATATGCTAAGATTAAAAATGAAGAAGACATTATTGTGTCGATTGCTCCGATTAATTTAGATGATATTATGTTAATTACCACAAATGGCTATGCTCTTCGTTTTAATAGTGAAGAAGTTCCGATTATCGGTGCCAAAGCTGCTGGAGTAATAGCATGCAACCTCAAAAAGGGAGATTCAATTCAATCTGCTTTTCTTGCCAACACAAAGAGTATGTTTATCTTGACTCAACGAGGAAGTATCAAACGTATGTCAATTGATACGATTCCAAGTACAGGTCGTGCAAAACGAGGTTTACAAATTCTTCGAGAACTCAAATCAAAACCACATCGCGTTTACCTGGCCGGTCCAGTTCATACATCTACTGACGACCAAAAAATTGATTTGTTTTCGACAGATACATCAGGCTCGGACACAGTTGAGACTTTGGAAATTCAGTCAGAAAAAGGAAAAGTTTATAAGGTAATTCTTGAAGACTTAACACTGTCTGAACGTACTAGCAACGGGTCATTTATTTCAAGTGATATTTCTGATGAGGGTGTTTCCTCAGCTAAAGTGATAATCGATAGCTAGGAAACAATAAAATAAGAGAACCGAAGGTGATATTTCTAACCTTCGGTATTTTTTTAAATGAATTTTCTGAATCTTGTGAAAAGTACTTGAAAATCAAAAAGAAAAGCGTACAATAGATAAAAAGAAGAAAGAGGAATGACAAATGACAGTAGATTTAGACTGGGAAAATTTAGGATTTAATTACCTTAAACTTCCATTTCGTTATATTTCTTATTACAAAGATGGTAAATGGGATGATGGACAACTAACAGATGATGCAACCTTACATATTTCGGAAAGTTCTCCAGCACTTCATTATGGACAACAAGCTTTTGAAGGGATGAAAGCTTACCGAACAAAAGATGATTCTGTTCAACTTTTTCGTCCTGATAAAAATGCTGAACGTATGCAGTCAACTGCAGATCGTTTGATGATGCCACGTGTTTCAACTGAAAAATTTGTTGATGCTGCAATACAGGTAGTTGAGGCTAATAAAGAGTTTGTCCCTCCCTATGGAACAGGTGCAACACTATACCTTAGACCTTTATTGATTGGTGTTGGTGATATTATTGGCGTAAAACCTGCTGATGAATATATTTTTACTATTTTTGCAATGCCAGTTGGTAATTACTTTAAAGGTGGACTAACACCAACAAACTTTATCGTGTCTGAAAACTTTGACCGTGCTGCGCCATTTGGGACAGGTGCTGCTAAAGTTGGTGGAAATTATGCTGCCAGTCTTCTTCCAGGCGATTACGCACATAGCAAAGGTTTCTCTGATGTTATTTACCTTGACCCAGCAACACATACAAAGATTGAAGAAGTGGGCTCGGCGAATTTCTTTGGAATTACCGCAGATAATCAATTTATCACACCTTTAAGTCCTTCTATACTCCCTTCAATCACAAAATATTCTCTTCTTCAACTTGCGAAGGATCGTTTTGGTATGGAAGCAATCGAGGGACATGTTTCAATTTCAGAACTTGATAAATTTGTAGAGGCTGGTGCTTGTGGAACTGCAGCAGTTATCTCACCAATTGGAGGCATCCAATTTAAAGATGATTTCCATATCTTCTATAGTGAAACCGAAGTGGGGCCAATGACTCGTAAACTATATGACGAACTTGTTGGAATCCAAGTTGGTGATATTGAAGCTCCAGAGGGGTGGATTGTAAAAGTTGACTAAGAAAAATGAGCTTGCTCTTGCAAGCTTTTTTGATTTTCGGTAAAATGATTAGGTGAGGTGAAAAAATGAGTAAAAAAGATAAGAAAATTGAAATTCAATTAATTGATAGTCAAGTGGAAATTGATAGCACCAAAGCGCCAGGGTATCAATTACTGATTGGGAAAAAAACAATTGGATATATTGCTGAATTAGATGAAAAATTTGCAGTAGTAAAAAATGGCAACGTTGAATCGTTTTTTAAAACATTAGAAAAAGCTATTGAAAATGTCATTGAAAACTACAATCTCAACCACTAAAAAGTGATGAAAAGTCTTGCGAAACACTAAAAACTGTGTTAAAATAGACTTTGTTATTGTGGAAGGGTAGCGAAGTGGCTAAACGCGGCGGACTGTAAATCCGCTCTTTCGGGTTCGGGGGTTCGAATCCCTCCCCTTCCATTTCATTTTGGGGTATAGCCAAGCGGTAAGGCAAGGGACTTTGACTCCCTCATGCGTTGG
>CAZPYI010000159.1:0-4905 GCA_964590305.1 uncultured Streptococcus sp. | reverse complement strand
TTTCTATATTATTTTTAATCTTTTACTTGTCTTTGGACTTGTTAGAAAAGTTGTTAGAAGTCGGATGGCATAGAGCATGGGATTACCTAAGTTAGGTAGTCCTTTTCTTTATTGTGATAACTTTTTCAAGTTCATCTTGTTATCATGGTGCTATCTTATGGAAAAAGGAGATGGCACTGTCTATGTTAAATAAAATGAAGGCTCGACTTTTGATTGGTCTCGGTGGTCTAGCTGTGATTAGCTTTATGGTGATGATGGGCTACACCATTGGTTCTCAGTCTGTAACCAATCACACGCAGAAACAAATCCAATCTGAAGCTTATAAATTATTGACCAAAGAGAAAGAAAAGGACAAGGCGAGTGTTCTCTCTGATGAGCTGGTCAAGGAATTTCTAACGCAATATTACACCAAGGAAAAACTGGGGGAGAACAACACCCGTGTTAAGCCTTATATGACAGATTCTGCTTATAAGGAAGAGGTAGCTCGTCAAGAGGATTCCATAAATCAGGTCTATAAGGACTATATGTGGGATTACCGCTTTGAGTCTGCCAATATCTATGTCAATACAGAAGAAAATGAAGTTTTTGCGGAAGTGTCTTATCAGGTTGTTTACGTGTCAGATGTCAGTGATAAGGCTCAGAAAAGCACACAGACAGAAACAAGAACTCTTAAACTATCTTATGCCAAATTGTCAGATAAACTCTTTGTCAATCAGTTAACCATTTGGAATGGCAAGCTAGAGGACTTAAAAGAGTCTTCTGATGAAGTAAGTTCAAGCATTCCAAAGATTCAAGGCACTACTACAAGTGAGACCAACTAGCAGGAGTTTATCTTCTGCTTTTTTTGATAAGGAGATGGCATGACAAGAATTGAAAGAGTAAAACAAAAGGCAATTTTAGATGTGGCAGAAAGTCTAGGTTATTCGTTTAAACACCTATCAGGGCAAATCTATGAACATCCAGAACACGATTCCTTTCGGATTTTTGCGGGCACCAATACCTTTAAATGGTTTTCACGTGACGTACAGGGAGATGTGATTGATTTTGTTCAGTTAATGACGGGAGTGTCTTTTAAAAAAGCCCTGTCTTACCTTGAAACTGGAGACTTTGAACAAACTAAGATCGTCGAAGAGACATACCAACCCTTTCGTTATTATCTAAGAGAAGAACCATTTGACCAAGCACGAACTTACTTAAATGATATTCGTGGTTTAAGTGATGACACTATCAATGCTTTTGGCAGACAAGGTCTATTAGCACAGGCTCATTACCAGACAAAGACCTTTCAGGAATCAGTTCTTGTCTTTAAGAGTTACAATCATCTTGGCCAACTAGAGGGGGCAAGTCTTCAAGGGCTTGTCAAAGATAATCAGAAACATGATCGAGGTTACCTCAAGAAAATCATGAAAGACTCTCATGGCTATATAGGGATGAGCTTTGATATTGGAAAACCGAAACGCCTTATCTTTTGTGAATCGGTAATTGATATGATGAGTTATTATCAACTCCATCAGAAGCAGTTATCAGATGTGCGTTTGGTTTCTATGGAAGGCTTAAAACACTCTGTGATTGCGTATCAGACTTTACGATTAGCCGCTGAGGAACATGGCAAACTTGAGTTTTTAGATACTGTCAAACCAAGTCGATTAACGCATTACCTTCATGCTATACAAGAGACGACTACCTTCTTTCAGACGCACCCAGGCTTATTAACCTTGGCTGTTGACAATGATGAAGCAGGGAGAGATTTTTGTCAGAAATTATCTGAGAAAGGACTTCCTACTGAAACTGACTTACCACCATTACAGGAACTGGAAACTAAAGCAGATTGGAATGATATTGTAAAATATCAAAATAATTATTCTCTAAAAGATGTGATCTAATCGGCCAAGTTACAAGTTATCCAAAGCAATCCTCCGCCTAGAAAAACTACCGCTTTAGAGTTGTGATAACAAAATCAAGTTTCTTAGATTAATCTAGAAAGTGATAAGGAGGACACCCTATGAGTGTGATTGAACGCCTAGCCGAAAGAATGGCTAGGCAAGAGGAAAAAGTTGCGAAAGAAACGGAAAAATTAGAAACCTATCGCAGTCAATTACAAACAGCGATGTATCAAGCCTTTATCAAACGCCAACAAAATAGTCCCTGGACTTTTGATGAAGCATTGACGCAAGCCTTTGGCAAAGATGAACAAGAACTAAAACCATTAGACACTAGAAATGAGGAATAACACATGACAAAAGATTGGACCTTTGACCAACCACTAGATGATAACATACCGACATCTTCCACAGAAGAACGTGCGAAGATTGCGGCACTATTTCATAAAGAAAACCAAGAGGGCGCTGAAGACGTTGATTATGTGGCAGCCTTTGAAATGGAACAACAAAAGTCTAAAAATCAGATGGCTCCACAGCAAAAAACTCAAGATCAATCCATACCAGAAGATAAGCCCTCCTCAACCATTACCAGTGACTACAAGCAACATCTAGCTGATGTGATGGCTCAGAATAATGAAGACATTCGTCAAAGTCAGAAGAAAATAGAAGAGCTACACCAGTTGATTGATGACAAAAATAAGCAAAATAAGAAATTACAAGCCATTTCAGTAGCCATTGATGACTTGTAAGGACGAGCAGTCCTTAAACGGGCTGCTTTTTATGGGGAGAGAAGATGAAGTTATTCAAAAAACGAACACAACATCAAGATAGTTTTAAGCGTCTTATTCATCGGTTGTCAGGAATGTCTGAATCGGATTTACATAAGGTCAACCAATTATTGGATGTCGTTTTTAACGCTACAAGTCAAACTAACCGAGATGAAAAAATGTCTCCTGAAACTTTGCCAATAGAACCTATCCTAGATGAGACCATTACTGAAGCTAAGAATACACTGAAGACTGAGCAACTTGAAAAGCGGATAGAGCAGTTTAGGCAGGCCAAGAAACCGAAAAGCAAATAACGCACCATTTTTGGTGCATTATTTGCTTTTTGTGTTATAATGAAAGTAACTAATAGGAGGTCGTTATCTATGATTGGAGAGAATATCAAATCTTTACGAAAAACTCATGATTTGACGCAACCAGAGTTTGCTAAGATAGTGGGTATTTCACGAAATAGCCTTAGTCGTTATGAAAATGGGACAAGCTCTGTTTCAACAGAACTGATAGATCGTATTTGTCAGAAATTCAACGTGTCGTATATCGATATTGTAGGGGAAGAAAAGATGTTAACACCAGTAGAAGATTATCAATTAACGCTAAAAATAGAAATCATTAAAGAGCGAGGCGCAGCGATTTTGTCAGAACTATATCGCTATCAAGATAGTCAAGGAATTACTTTTGATGATGAGACTAGCCCTTGGATTTTGATGAGTGATGATTTGTCTGATCTTATCAATACCAAGATTTATCTTGTTCAATCGTTTGATGAAGTGGAGCGTTACAATGGTTATTTAGATGGTATTGAGCGAATGTTGGAGCTTGCTCATCATCAGGTGGTGGCTTAATGCGGTTAGAAGAATTTAGCAAGGATGACTTTGACTTAGCCTTAAAACGAACTATTCGTTCCTTAACTCGTGGTAAAACGACATCAGTAACCCCAAAAGCCATCTTACTTGGTGGGCAAAGCGGAGCAGGTAAGACAACGATACACCGTATCAAGCAGAAAGAGTTCCAAGGCAATATCATTATTATTGACGGTGACAGCTATCGTTCTTTACACCCGAATTATCTAGCTTTGCAAGAGAAGTATGGTAAGGATAGCGTGGATTATACCAAAGGCTTTGCAGGAAAAATGGTGGAACAGCTTGTGGATGAACTCAGTAAACAAGGTTATCATTTGTTAATCGAAGGAACTTTGAGAACGACAGAAGTACCAAGAAAAACAGCTCGGCTATTGAAATCACGAGGCTATCAAGTCTCACTAGCATTGATAGCAACTAAGCCTGAATTGTCCTATCTCAGCACCTTAATTCGTTACGAGGAAGTCTATGCCGTAAATCCAAATCAAGCTAGAGCAACCCCTAAAGAACATCACGATGGTATTGTAGAGCATTTAGTTGATAACTTACGAGAGTTAGAAACTGATAAACTCTTTGATGAGATTCAAATTTACCAGAGAGACAGACGGTGTGTCTATGACTCTGAAATTGATGATGGTTCAGCAGCAGAAGTGCTACAAGAATGCCTCTTCGGAAAATGGAGCAAGGTGGAGGAAGAGATGATGAAGGTGGGACAGGAATTGTTGATGGAGTTTTTGGAAATGAAAAAAGGTAGAATTTATGAAAATAAAAAAAATTAATGTTCAAAATTATCGTTTATTGAAGGATTTTTCTTTAGAGTTGAAGAGTGAATTGTCATTAATTGTGGGAAAAAATAATTGCGGTAAAACCTCAGTTTTATCTGTATTGGAAAAGATAATCAATAAAAGTTCTAGTTTAACCTGGGAAGATATAAATTTGTATCATAGAAAAGTAATTTTTGAAAATATAAAAAAGGTTGCGTATACCCCTGACTCGGAATTAGAACCTATTTTAGGAATAAACCTTCAAATTTGGATTCAGTACTCAGAAGAAGATTCTTATCAAAACATCCAGCCACTTATGATGGATTTAAATCCTGATAATAATTATATTATTCTTGATTTTTCGTATATAGTCCCTATTTCGAGACTTCATGACTTAAATACCGAAATAAGCAATTTTTCAGATGATTTTTCAAAATTTGAGTCATTTATGAAGAAGAGCATGAGTAAATTTTTTGAGATGCAGATTAACTCACGGGGATATAATCCTGATACACAGAAATTGACAGAAGAAAAGTCTGATTTACTTGAAATGAAAGATATTCATAAACTTATTAAAATAAGAGGGATTAGAGCTAATCGAGAAGTATCAAATAAAGAA
>CAZPYI010000158.1:0-4956 GCA_964590305.1 uncultured Streptococcus sp. | reverse complement strand
TATTTATTCAATATTAATAATATTATTTCACCCAAAAGTTATCTTGACTCTTTAAGCAATCGCCCACATTGTTAAAAAGTCAAGAGACTCCAAACGTCTTCTCAAAATTTATATTATCAAAAAAGCAGAGCCCTAAACTCTGCCTATCTTCCATTATAAGATTTCAATTGTCTTGCGATGTCACGATTTTGTTCACGACGTTTGATAGAATCTCGTTTGTCGTAATCGTGTTTCCCTTTTGCGAGACCAATAAGAACCTTAGCAAAACCGTTTTTAATATAAACTTTTAAGGGAATCAGGGTCATCCCCGTTCCTTTTAATTCATTTGATAATTTCTCGATTTCACGTTTTTTTAGTAGAAGTTTTCTTGTTCTTTCTGGATCTTGGTTCCAAATATTTCCTTGCTCAAAAGGAGAGATGTGGACATTAACAAGCCATGCCTCTCCATTTTTTATTTGTGCATAGCCGTCTTTTAGTTGAATACGGGCAGCACGAACACTTTTAATTTCTGTCCCAGTAAGCACAATCCCTGCTTCAATAGTATCAACAATCGAATAATCATGACGTGCTTTTTTATTTTGTGCAACAAGATTGCCTTCGCCTTTGACCATCCTTACTCCTCCTGACTCCTTGTCCCAATTTTAGATGAGATAAAATTGGGACAAGTTATTTATTTTTTCTTTGCAATACCTTTGTAAAAAGGTTTCTTTGAATTCTTTTTTTGTGATTTTGCTGAAGTGGTAGCTTGTTTTAAACTGGGCTTTCCACTACTGTTTTGTTTTGAACGACGCTTTCTCAAGCTTTCCTTGTCAGATTTTTTCTTATCTTGAGAATCTCTTCGATCCCCACGACGATTCTTATTTTTCTCTGACTTAGAACGTTTTTCAATCACATCATAGTCACTTGGCAAATATTCAAAATCAATATCACCAGTCTCTTTATCGGCTTTCACTAGCTTAACTTTTATTGATTGACCAATACGGAAAGACTTTCCTGATTTTTCCCCCTGTAAGGTAAGTGTTCTTTCATTATAGTTATAAAACTCAGGCAAAGTGGTAACATGGATAAGTCCTTCAATTGTATTTGGTAGCTCAATAAACATACCAAACTTGACAACACTTGCCACGACGCCATCAAACTCTTCACCGACATATTCTGCCATATATTCCGCTTTTTTCATTGATTCAACTGTGCGTTCTGCATCAATAGCACGACGTTCTAGAGTTGACGATTGTGTCGCAATATCCGGGATAACTTGTTCAAAATGGGCTATTTTTTCATCAGTTAATTGACTATATTCTCTAACCATACGGTGTACCAGTAAATCTGGATAACGACGAATTGGACTTGTGAAATGTGTATAGTATTCAGCCGCAAGGCCATAATGTCCATGATTATGTTCAGAATAGCGAGCTTGTTGCATAGAACGCAATAACATCATTGATAAGACATCACTTCCGGGCTTTCCTTTTATTTTTGCCATGAAGTCTTGTAAAGCAGATTGTGAAATTTTCGTTGCTGTTCCACGGATAATAACACCAAAGATGGAAGAATAGTCAATAAATTTCTGTAATTTCTCAGCTTTTGGTTCTTCATGGACACGATAAATGAAAGGTAGTTGTTGCTTAGAAAAGTGTTCTGCAACGGTCTCATTAGCAGCCAACATAAATGACTCAATTAAGCGTTCCGCAATACCTCGACTACGCAAAACAATATCAACAGGCATTCCCTTGGCATCTACAATGATTTTTGCCTCACTAGTGTCAAAACTGAGAGCACCACGGCACACGCGCATCTTCTCCAATATTTTATGAAGTGTTACCATATCATGAATAGAGTCAATAATGGGTGCGTAAGTTTTAGTAAGTTCTTTGTCACCTGCAATGATACTATTCACATCACCGTAAGTCATACGAAATGTTGTATTAATAACAGATTGAGCAATCTGATGATTGATGACACGACCATTTTTGTCAATCTCCATGATACATGACTGTGTCAAACGGTCCACATTTGGATTAAGAGAACAGATGCCATTTGATAAACGCTCTGGTAACATTGGAACCACACGGTCAGTGACGTAAACAGAAGTTCCACGATTAAGTGCTTCTCTGTTAAGTGCAGACCCTTCTGTCACGTAATAAGAAACATCTGCAATATGAACACCCAGTTCAAAATTTCCATTTTCTAAACGTTTAATATGAACGGCATCATCCAAATCTTTAGCATCGGCACCATCAATAGTAAAAGTAATTTCTTTGCGTAAGTCAATGCGACCAATTAAATCTTTTTCAGAAGGAGCATCAGCAACTTTCTCCGCCTCTGCAATGACGTCACTTGGAAATTCTGAAACAATATCCATAGATTCTAGAACTTCGAGAACATCAATTCCCACGTCACCTTTATGCCCAATGATATCGCGGACCGCTCCCACAAAATAATCGTGACGTCTAGTTGGGTATTTTTCAATGTCCACTTTAATAATTTCACTGCCATCAAGATGAACCGGTTCTTTTTTGATGTAAATATTTTGCTGAATTTTTTGGTTTTTTGACTTAATATAGCCAGCGTATTGTGACTTTTCATCATCTAGAATAAAGCGACCGACAACTGTTTTTAAACTCCGCTCAACAATAGAAACAACTCTTGCTTCAGCTGCTGCCCCTTTTAAACGGTTTGCAGGTTTTTTGATGACGACTTCAACAGTATCACCATCAACAGCATAACCGACATCATTTCGCCCAATAAACATATCATCTTCAGCTTCATCAACCGATAAAAACCCAAAGCCTGCTTTATTTGCTCGAAATACACCAGTGATAGTAATTTGTTCTTCTTTTTTGATTTTTTTACGTAGCGCAAGATCACCAGCATTATCAAATCGCAAATGCCCTTGGCTTTCTAATTTTGATATTTCTTTAATAAGAACTGGAAATTTTTTAGCACCAACCATGTCTAACCCGGCTGCTAAATCATTAATATTTGTCTTTCCATGTTCCTTTAAATAAGTAATAATATTTTCTTTCATATGTCTCTTTTCATTAAAATTTTCACAATCACACTTTATTATGGTCTATTCTCCACATGCTTTCTCTAGTTTTTAAAAAGGGTGATAATTCTTATTAATTTGTGATGTGAAGTCACTTCAAATTTGCAATCATTGTATCTTGTCACTGCCAGCTTCTAACAAACGCACGGCTATAATAAAAACGAAGTAATCTTATCGACCATTTTAAGAAGATTTAATGTCAGTTAGTAATCAATAGATGGCAGCTCTATCTTATTCTCACCTGAGGTAAAGATTTTAAGTTAAAATTACCCAACAAAAAATGAGCTAGACCAACTCCTGTCAAGCTCACTTTTAATTACTTGATAAAATCGCTAGCGCTAAAGCAATAACTAACCAGAAAAAGACTAGTATTGCCGTAAATCGTTGCATGAATGCTTCAAATCCACGCGCTTTCGACCGCTCAAACAGGGCTTCTGAGCCACTGTTATCAAATACATTACCGCTTTGATTTTTTTGCGGTTGCATAAAAATTGCAATCACAATAACCACTGATAGAATTAGTAATGCTGTAAGTAGTAAGTTGTACATGATATTCCTCCACTATAGTCCTAACTATTCTATCATAAATATAATTAGGATTCAACATGCAAAGTTACTTTTCGCTCTTTCGGACAATATTTTGGCACCTGAATTTTATCTGGATGACTTGTTTTATTTTTACTCGTCAAATAATTTTTACTTCCACAAGACGTGCATTTTAAATTAATTTTTACTCTCACACAATTTCCTTAACTTTTAGGTATTTTCTAAAGCTAGTAAAGCTCCAAATAAAGTTAGCCAATACAATGACACTCGTAACATAAAATACCGACTGATAACCCAAACCAGTTGCTACTGCTGATCCAATGAAAGGTCCCAGCACTTGACCAAAGTTACTAAACATCTGATTATAGCTAAATATCCGCGAAATTCCTTCTCTTGGTGCAATTTTTATCAAAAGAGAATTGATACTTGGTAAAAGCGCTCCAACTCCAAAACCATATAAAAATCGGACAATCCCCAACTGGAATGAATTATTAGCCAAAGCACATAAAACATACATGATAAAACTATAGAATAGCGCAAGTAAGAGGAGCCTATGATTTCCAATCCTATCACCAATTTTACCTAAGGTCGAACTGCTAATCATACTAGAAAATCCCAAAGCTGACACAATCATCCCTGAAACAAACATGAGATTTTCCGTTTGTCCCAAATGTCTTATATAGAGCGTTAAGATAGGTGCAATCGATTGTGCTGATATCTGAATAATCATACTAGTTACAAATAATCCAAATAAAATCTGTTTATTCTTTATTTTACTCAAAAGTTCTCGAGTTGAAACCACATCTGATTTTTCCACAGGTTCAAATTTTTCTTTGACGAAAAAAATAGTCATCAGATTACAAATAAGAAGGATGACTCCCACTAAAAGGAAGACCTCTCTGATACCCATAAATTCTGCCAAAACACCACCTAAAAGGGGGCCAACCAAAGTCCCGCCAATCACGCCTGTAGACAAAGTCCCAAGAGCGTATCCTGAACGTTGTTTAGGTGCCTGGCTAGCAATCAGTGCAGTAGAGTTAGGAACATAACCTGCAAAAATCCCATTAATAACACGCAAGACTAAAAGCCAAAAAACGTTAGGCACAAAAGCCAAACCACCCATAGTGAAAGTCATCACAAGGCTAGCACGTATCATCATAGGTTTTCTACCATATCTATCTGCTAGTTTTCCCCATATTGGTGCAGTGAGTCCCGAAGCTAAAGCCGAAAGAGAAACTGCTAGCCCTGCATACCATTCTACTTTGTTTTTGGGTGCCCCCAGTTCCTCCACATAAAGTGCCATGAAGGGCATGACAAGCGAAAAGCTTGCCCCAGTAAAAAAATTACCCAGCCAAGCTACT
>CAZPYI010000157.1:0-5011 GCA_964590305.1 uncultured Streptococcus sp. | reverse complement strand
CATGTTCAATATTTAACTTTTCTTTACTCTTTACTACAACCTTTTTAATTCGGTTTTGTTTTAATACAGAGCCTATGTTTTTTATATAAAATATAGCCTTTTCTTTGCCTTAAACTTATCAATTACTTCCATCTAAAAATGTAAATTACAATAACTTAAGTTTTAAAAAGTCTATTCATTAAATAATATAATAATAATTCAGCGGTATAGTATACCATACCGCTATAAAAGCATACCAAACCGTTTAAAAGAATTCAATGCTTTTAACTTATTTTAATTAAAATACTATAAAAAAATTAATCTTCAAACAAACCATCTAAGTTAGCAAAGGGATTGTTTTCTTGCTTTTTTTCCTCTTGTAGTTTTTGGTACTGTTGTTCAGTTAGTACCGACCAACTATCCCCAGATGGTAGTTCGTCTGATTCTGATTCTGAAATAGTTAGGACACGCATAGGAATTGATAGTAAAATATTATCGATAACACTTTCTTCCAAGTCAATAAAATTAGTTTCAAGCACTAAGACAAGATTTGCCTCAACTAAATCAGATTTTTCTGCAAAATTTACCAGATCAACAAAAAGTTCTGTAACTTGCTCCGCTTGAGTAATGTCAACCGGCTCCATAGATCGAGTCGAAGGCAAAGTAAGTGTATATTCAATTGTATAATTTAAAACATACAAATCATTTTCGAAAGAGACATTCCCTTGTACTTGAACGTTCTTTACATCTAAAATATTTGAATTACGTTCCAATAACTTTTTATTAATATCTAATTTTTCATCGAAAAAGATTCCTTCTGACCTCTTTCGTATCTCCGAAATAGCTAAATTCATTTTTTTTCATACCCTTCCAAATTAACATATTAATCATATCATTTTTTTAAGCCATTTTTTGTACCTATATATGACAAATCCATTACAATTAGCATACATTCACGAGTAGTATTATTTATAGGGTTTTTAATTAAAGACAAACATTATAAACTCTGCCAGTATTTCTCACATTTGACGTAAGCGTTCAATACGATCAGCAATAGGTGGATGTGTATAGAAGAGAGACTTTACCCCTCCCTCTTTCTTTACTGGATCATTTATATACAATGCAGCACTTGCTTGATCAACTTGACGTTCCATTGGGGCTGATTGTTCAAGTTTCTGAAGAGCATTTATCATTCCTTGAGGGTTACGCGTCAATTCTACTGAACTTGCATCAGCTAAATATTCACGTTGACGCGAGATAGACAACTGAACTAAGCTAGCTGCTAATGGTGCTAAAATCAGAGATAGGAGAGAAAAAATTAAAATAAAAATACCTAATCCATTATTTTCTTCTCGATTATTTCGTCGTCTTCCTCCACCATACCACATCATTCGCCCACCAATACTAGAAAGCAAAGTTATTGCACTTGCCAAAGCTACTGCAATAGTAGATATTCGAATATCATAGTTTCGAATGTGACTGACTTCATGCCCAATAACTCCTTCTAATTCCTCTCGGTTCATCACTTCAAGTAATCCCGTTGTTGCTGCAACAGCAGCATTTTCCGGATTTGATCCTGTAGCAAAAGCATTTAAGGACGGGTCTTCAACGATAAAAACACGGGGCATAGGAATCTGTGCAACCATAGCCATATCTTCAACAATATGATATAAGTTTGGTGCTTCATCTACAGTCACTTCATGTGCGTTGTTCATAGACATGACAACATTAGTTGACTGAAAAATCATTGAGGCAGCATAGATGGCGCCAATAATTAGTGCAATCGCTACGCCAAATTCAAAACTATCTAACAGTAAGTAACCAACTGCAGCTCCTATAACAGCTAAAAGCAGGAAAAAAACAACAATCAAAACAACTGTTTTTCGTTTATTACTAGAAATTTGGTCGTATAACATAGAAACTCCTTAATAAATACGGCGTCAATTGACGCCGCCTAATATTATCAAAAAAACGCTCCTGAAACTGCATTCTTCTGTTAAAATGAAACTTTTGGAACTTCCTTCTCTTCCTCAGGTATTTCCAAAAATTGGCTTGGTTGAAAACCAAACATCCCCGCAATAAAATTGCTTGGAAATGTTTCTAACTTAACATTGTAGTTAGATGTTGTGGAATTAAATAGTTGACGAGAATAAGAAATTTTATTTTCGGTATTTGTCAGCTCATCTTGTAATTTGACAAAACTATTGTTAGCTTTCAAGTCTGGATAATTTTCCGCAACTGCAAAAATTCCTGAAATTTGTTTAGTCAAAGCATTTGAGGCCTGCATTGCTTCTGCAGGAGTCTCAGCTTTAGCAACTTGAGCACGCAATTCAGTTATCTTTTCGAAAGTTTCTCCTTCGTAAGCAGCATAACCTTTAACAGTCTCAATTAGATTTGGAATTAAGTCATTACGACGTTTAAGTTGCACATCAATTTGACTCCAAGACTCTTTAGTTTGCATACGGCTTTTTACCAAGCCATTATAAATACCAATAATCCATATTCCAAGAACGACAACAACTGCAATGATAACAAACATCATCATATTACAACTCCTCCATATCCATATAGTAAAAGCCTGTTACTAACTAACATCAGTCAAACACTATATTCTTGCTTACATTATATCAATTTTTGAGTATTTCTGAAAGGAAATACTGCTTTAAATAGGTGTTTTTATGGTAAAATGAGGATAATTATTCATTATTACTTAAAAAGGAGAACTTATGACACCTGAAGCATTTTATCAAGCTCTTTCTGAGCAAGGCTTCCCACTTTCAGAACATCAAAAAACACAATTCGAACAATATTTTCAACTGCTAATAAAATGGAACGAAAAAATCAATCTAACCGCTATTACGGAAAAAAACGATGTTTATCTCAAACATTTTTATGATTCTATAGCACCAATTTTACAAGGTCATATAAGTAATGAAACAATCAAACTTCTAGACATTGGTGCAGGGGCTGGATTTCCAAGTCTTCCTATGAAGATTATTTACCCAAACATTGATGTTACAATCATTGATTCACTCAATAAACGCATCACCTTTTTAACAACATTAGCTGAGGAACTCAATTTAACTGATGTGCATTTTTTTCATGGAAGAGCAGAAGATTTTGGACAAAATAAAGATTTCCGTGCTCAATTTGATATTGTCACAGCACGCGCTGTTGCACGTTTGCAAGTTTTGTCAGAATTAACTATCCCATTTTTAAAAGTGGGTGGAAACCTTATTGCTCTCAAGGCAGCAGCATCTGGCGAAGAAATTGCTAATGCAAAAAATGCCCTCGCTCGCTTATTTTCAAAAGTGGTTGAGAATCAAGACTATCTGTTACCAAATGGTGATGGACGAAATATCATTATTGTTGAGAAGAAAAAAGAAACACCAAATAAATACCCAAGAAAAGCTGGTACACCAAATAAGAAACCTTTATAAAAAAGAGTCATGTTATTAGATCCAAAAATCCAATAACATGACTTTTCTATTCTTTGATCACCTTATCTTTAAACTAATAGCCAAAAAGAGAGAGTCGTAACAATAATAAGGGAGTCAAATGAATCGGAGAAAAAGCATAGAATGCCCACTTCACCCAAGCTGGCGAATACCCTCGCTGACCATTATAATTTCCTAAAAGAGGTATGGTAGCTAAAATACCTACTGGAAAAAAGAAATTAGCAAGCGCTTCTGGTGTCCACTGATTTGGAATAGATAGTAATAGTAGTACAAAACAAGCACTACTAATTATCCATTTTATCCGATTTGGTTTTCCATGATTTTTATAAAAAGCAAAAATAATGGGAATACCTATCAAAGACCAATCTGACAAGACTGTTGCTAGCGTAAATAAGAAGGCAATGATTCCTTGCTTAATTGGATTTTTTACTTTTTCACAACACACCATCATGAAAATCCCCATCATCAATGTAAACATAATATTATTGAATGGGTAGATAAATGCCCAATTAAGCTGAAACACATAATAAAAAGGAAGTATGGATAGTATCCAAAAGATAGCCATACGTCTCGCATACCTCCACCGATTATGAGTATAATGAAATCCTTCTACTAGTAAATATGCCATAATAGGAAATGTCAGTAAACCAATAGCTAGATAGGCAAAATCCCATAGTGGATTGCTAAATTCCAACTCAAAGGTGTGCCCAACATGATTAATAAACATGGCAATAATAGCAACTAATTTCAAGTGGAAAGCATTGATTTTTTTCATTTTTTAACTCCTTATGCTCTGATATTCCATTCTTTACATTTCTAACACAAACTCTTTCTGACTAAAATTTTTTGAATAGATAAAATTTATATATATAAAATATATACCTATAAAAGAGAAATGTCAAGAAATTTTGTATTGTAAGCTTTTTTCTATCACAGGATACTGAAATTCCCTTGATATTTTCGGCAAAGAAATCTCCCTAATTAATTTGTTTACAAATGTAAACAAATTAATTGACTAATACTAACCTTATTGCTAAACTGTGCTTATAATAAAAAAGAAAACAGAGGTTTACAATATGTTGAAAATTGGTGTTGTTTTAGGTAGTGTTCGTGAAGGTCGTAACGGCTTGGCTGTTGCAAATTGGACAGTTGAAAAAGCTAATGAATTTAATGGCAAAGACGGTGTTGAATTTGAGCTTGTTGATTTACTTGACTATGACTTGCCATTCTTGGGTGTTAACCCCACTGCTGAACAAGCACAAGCAATCCAAAACTGGTCAGAAAAAATTGCTTCATTCGATGGTTATATCTTTGTCGCTGCAGAATACAACCACGGTGTTGCTGGAGCTTTCAAAAATGCTCTTGATTTCTTAAAACCAGAATTCAAAAATAAAGCTGTTGCATTAATTGGTTATGGTGGACTAGGTGCTGCACGTTCAATTGAAAACCTACGTGTAATCGTTGCCGAATTAGGCTTGGCTTCTACTCAACGAAATGTTAACTTTTCATTGATGACAGATTTCGAAAACATGTCAGTATTTACACCTGCTGCTTTCCATGACTCTGAATTGAAA
>CAZPYI010000156.1:2418-5013 GCA_964590305.1 uncultured Streptococcus sp. | reverse complement strand
CAACTGGCAGGACTTTAACCAATCACAAGCAGATAAGATTGACATTCCCTATTTAATGACCAGTTTCAGTGCCGCAATTCTTATCTGCTTGCTGGTGGCGGCTCTATTTAAACGGGTTCGTTATGCTACGGTTAAACAACTTTACCACCGTCAAAAGCTGGCAAAGATGATACTTGAAAACAAGTGGTATGAATCCGAACCGGTCAAAACAGAAGGATTCTTTAAAGATAGTGCTGGTCGTACAAAGGAAAAGATAACCTACTTCCCTAAAATGTATTACAGCCTTAAAAATGGCTTGATTCAGATACGAGTGGAAATTACACTGGGAAAATACCAAGACCAACTCTTACACTTGGAGAAGAAATTAGAGAGTGGCTTATACTGTGAGCTGACGGATAAAGATCTAAAGGATTCCTATGTGGAATATAACTTGCTCTATGACACGATTGCCAATAGGATTTCTATTGATGAAGTGCAAGCGAAAAACGGTAAACTTCGCCTAATGAAAAATGTCTGGTGGGAATATGACAAACTCCCTCACATGCTCATAGCTGGCGGTACAGGTGGCGGTAAGACTTATTTCATTCTCACACTGATTGAAGCCTTACTCCGTACTAATGCTAACCTCTATATTCTGGATCCAAAGAACGCTGATCTTGCCGATTTAGGTTCTGTGATGGCGAATGTCTACTACAGAAAAGATGATATGCTTTCCTGCATTGACCGTTTCTATGATGAAATGATGGCACGAAGTGAAGCTATGAAGCAGATGGAGAATTATAGGATTGGCGAAAATTACGCCCATTTAGACTTACCAGCTCACTTCTTAATCTTTGACGAGTACGTAGCTTTCATGGAAATGCTAGGAAATAAAGAGAATACCACTGTGTTAAACAAGCTCAAACGGATTGTTATGCTAGGTCGTCAAGCTGGCTTTTTTCTGATACTGGCTTGTCAACGTCCCGACGCAAAATATCTAGGCGACGGAATCCGTGACCAGTTTAATTTCAGAGTGGCTTTAGGTCGTATGTCTGAAATGGGTTATGGCATGATGTTTGGCAGTGATGTACAAAAGGATTTTTTCTTAAAACAAATCAAAGGTCGGGGCTATGTAGATGTAGGAACAAGTGTCATATCAGAATTTTACACACCCTTAGTACCAAAAGGATATAACTTTCTAAAAAATATTTCTGATTTAACAGGAATGGTAAATGAAGATTCATAGTTAGAGAATTATGTAGATGATATAATTAACATATATTTTTGTTAGGGGGATAATATATGAAGAGAAGAATTTTTATATCATATGCATGGGAAAAAGAAAAAACAGCTGATAGAAAGATTAAATCATTTACGCAATGGTTAGCTATTTATCTTAAAAAGTGGGGATTTGAAGTTTTATTAGATGTATATGAAAATCATCCAGGAACTAAGCTCGATGAATTTATGGTTAATGGGATAAATTCATCAAGATTTGTAATATGTATATGTACAGAAACATATATTAATAAAATGAAAGATCCTAAAACAGGGGTTTTTAATGAAGTTACACTATTAAAAGAAAAATATAACAGCCCATTCATTATTCCAATTATTGAACAGGGGAAATTTGAAAATTTACCAGATTTTTTCGAAGGAAAATTTGTCAGCGAATTGTTATTAGACACTCCGTACTCGCAAGAAAATCAAAATCCAATCTTCGAATTAATAACCACACTAAGGGACGAACTTTTATCAATTAAAAATGTTGATACAGAATCTAGAATTGACAGCTACTATAACGATGTAGAAAAGTTTAAATTTTTTTCAGATGCAGTTAACTTAATGAGTTTTGAAGGACAGGCTGAACAAACAGTCACTTTTCAATACTTAATAAATGGAGGAGATTTTAAGATTGGCATACCACCAATGGAATTTGTAACACATTGGTCTACTGCGGGATCTGAAAGTATTCATTCTTATAACAAAGTTCAAAAAATGTTACGAATTCATAATTTTAAAGAATTTGAAAGTATTAATATGCCTTCAGATATAAAGGAAGAGTGGTTGATACCTATAAAGTGGGGTACAACTTTAAAAGTAGGTGATGGAGTTGTTTGGATAAATAATAAAAATTATGTTGCAGTGGGGAAAATACTAGATATTAACTTAAACTCAAATGATGAATATAGAAGCACAGTTACATTAGATTATAAAGTTTTGAATCCAATAGAGGTTTCAGATGATTTTATAGAACACACTGAGTTAGAAGAAATTAAGTAATAGGAATATTGATAACAGCAGACAGGACACGCAGGCGACGTGCGAAGCGGAAGTCGCAGGTG
Organism: uncultured Streptococcus sp.; assembly: GCA_964590305.1. Taxonomy (GTDB): domain Bacteria; phylum Bacillota; class Bacilli; order Lactobacillales; family Streptococcaceae; genus Streptococcus. The sequence continues at coordinate 2,689 of CAZPYI010000156.1, read as the reverse complement.
TGGACTGATCTTGCTGGCTGGTGTGGCGATAGCCACGCCAAGCACTTAACCCCCCGTTTCTAATTCAAAACACATACTCAAAAAGAGTATAAACGTTGATTTAATAAGATTTAGTTTTAGCCGAATTTAGCGAAAAGTAGGGATTTTGAGGAATTGGCTACCAAAATAGCTACCAAAAACACGGTATCTCGTTTGACTATTTTTCCTAGTTGGGATATAATGAAAATAGTCAAACGAGATACCGTGATTTTGAGAAATTTTTTATCAAAAT
>CAZPYI010000156.1:0-2408 GCA_964590305.1 uncultured Streptococcus sp. | reverse complement strand
GCGGAAACAACTACCCAATGCAGAACCGTTTAAGACGGTGGCTGTTTATGTTATAAAGTAATAACCGTTAACTGGCCAAAGTTTCGACGGTTATTTTTTATTGTTTAATTTTACGATTGCAACGACTAAGCTGATTAAGGTAATTAAGAAACTACCGAATCCAAGCATTAATTGAATTGCTTCGTAAATAGACAATAATTCGCTCCTTTCTCTTTGGATTTTAGCACTTACAGTCATAAGCACCACCACCTTTCAGAAATTAGAGCCACCGCCTTAACTTTTCTGCAGAAACCATTATATCATACTCACACGAAAAAGCCGTCCAATTTTAAAAATTAGGCGGTTTTTTTGTGTCCTCTGACCGTAGGGCAGATTTAGAAATAAATTCGAATTAGGGGTTGACAATATGTATCCACGTAATATATAATAATTTTGTGGATACAGAAAGGAGGAGAGTATGACCACTTCTAAAAAGATTGGCAGACCAACCACTAACCCCAAAAATCAAAGTAAACGTATCAGAATGACTGATGAAGAAGTTGCTATGCTTGAGTATTGTGTAAAAGTTACTGGAAAAACTCAAACAGATATTTTGATGTTTGGACTTAAAAAGGTCTATCAAGATATAAAAAAATAGTGTAAATTCTCCCCAACCAAAGTTTGAATTTACACTATCGCACCACCCACAAAGTGAGTATGTAAATATTATAGCATGCGTACTCTATTTTGTGAACCCTTACCAGTTACAGGGACAAGACGGAGTACTTTTTTTGTACCCAAAAATCTAAAAAGAGGAGTAATTATATGTCATATTTACCAGAAGAAAGAGAAACAATTGTCCGTTATGATGAAATGGATAACTGTTGGTATTTTGAAAGTAACGTTAGGAGACACGTTACAAAGATTTTGAAAATGGAACAGGCATTTGACGAAATCGAAAAAGAATTTGAGAATGATTTTTGTATCTATGTTCGTGCAAAACTGTCTGATTTAAATAATTTTTCAGTCAATCCGTTTGTAAATAATAAGCGAAAATTATCTGAAGAACAGCGATTAGAATTAAGTAGACTTGCTAAAAAACGTTTTTCGTCTGACTAGGAAGCGTACAGCAATCGAAAACAGACCTAAAAATCTTATCTGGTATATTTACCCAAGAGAGACAATTAAATTCTGAAATGCTGAATTACAATAAGCGTTATAGAGCTTAAAAACGATTTTAACAAAAAGGAGACCCCAAAAATGATGTTGTTGTAAAAAAAGGCGAAAATTCTCAGAATTTAAAAATTGGCTTTAGAAAAAGCGAGGAAATCAATTCTAAGGTAAATAACGACTGTAGCAGTGTACGAAAATCGCTATGAAATACCTTCCTAAGGTAAATAGTCCATTTAATTATTCAGTTGCTAAAACAGCAATTAGAGAGTTCAAAAACAGAAAGAGAAAAAGAATGACGGTAGTAAAAGCAAATCATTTATCAGATGTCGTTGGCTTAGGTGGAAAAAGTGAATTGATAGCTCATGTTTTATTTTCACCAAAGTTAGATAAACAAATCATTGTAACCAACGAAACATACGAAGAATTAGAACGAGAAGCCATGGAAATTGATAATTTGTGTGACAATCCAGGACGCCAACAGTTTATTAAAGCTAGTCGGTTGACGGATATTGTGGGTAAGGTTGATGAACTAAAAATATTATCTTATGTGATTTACTCGTCTACTTTGAAACATAATCTTGTTGTGTCAGAGGGGCTATGGCAAGCTTTGGAACAGCAACATAATATTGTTAATGATATTAGCTTGAATGAGTTAGATGATGCCTTTAGTTTGTGAGAACACTCCTACCTGCTAGAGATAGATAGCGGATAGGCAGATAGCATGGGGAGGCTTCAGCCTCCCCATGCGGTCAGCTGCCGGTCATCCGCGGTCAGCTATCTCTAGCAGGTAGGGTTGAAAAGTTGGCTCTATCTAACAGCCAGCAAAAAGATACACTATGAACGAAGTGAGAAGAACGCGTATCCGGCAAAAAGGCACTCATATCAGGGGTTTGCGAGGTGTCAGAGAGTTCAAAAAGGGGGGACAGCAGAAGAAAGTTTTTTGAAAGAATAAAATTTATAGCAGTTTGGTTGTCTAATCTAGTTATTGATTATAGAAAGAGGTATTAAATGTTTGAAAATGAAGCTAAAAAATTGACTATTGACGATTTAAGAAAAGCGCAGGAAGATTTCCGTACAGAGTTTCATAATGAAAAAGTCAAAGTGAGCATAGACCGTTTGACTTTGTTGGTGGATTCGTATAATCCAATGCGTTTAGCTAGGGATTTGAAGGAAGCCTTGATAAATGACTTGCAGGGGTATATTGATTTTTCAGTGACAAGTATGGATTATAGAAATTTTTCTCTTGAACATGTTAC
>CAZPYI010000155.1:0-5041 GCA_964590305.1 uncultured Streptococcus sp. | reverse complement strand
TTATAAGCGTTGTTAAAACAATGTCTTGAACTAGTTTAACCCCACTGGATGGAAATTCAGTGGGGTTGCTTTTGTTTTATGAGGGGTAGTTGGAGTAATAGTTTTGCTTAACTGTGATTTTCAGTTTAAATTATGATTAGAGTTTTACTAGTTTATAAAAAAGTTGGTGGTATCTATCTTTTAGAGATTTTATATTTCTCCAAAGTAGTAGTAATTGAAGAATGTAGATAAGGTATTATCTGGCTTGTCTGCTCTTGCTAAGGCAAATTGAATCTTATAAGCTCCTTTAGATTGAATATCAAGCTTTATGGTTGTTGAAGAATAGGATTGTCCATACCCATTGTTAAGAAATAAAATAGAGCTTTCTGGGACAATAAATAATTGCTTGTCACTAAAATCAATTTGAAGTTCATCTCCGTCTTCAACAACATCTATTTTTAACAAGTACTCTGTTTCGGGAACAATATTTAAAAATGCAATAATCACTTGTAAGTTAAATGAAATGGGAAACTTTCTAATGCTATAAAAGGGACCAAAGTCATTGATGTCATCTTTGTCGCTATGAATGCTAACATGGGCAATTTTTTCTAAAAAATTATCAATCTTCATATGATAGTCCTCCTTTGGGAAAGAGTTGCTAGATAGTTATTGAAATTTCTATCTCATTGTCATCTTATGATTATCTTGAAGAAAAATCAAATATTAATTAGAAAATCATATCACAATAGATAAAATAATGGAAAAGCCTCACTAATAGGTTTCTCAAATTTATATTTAGGTAAAATATGTGTACAGAATGGAATAAATACTGATTGTTATCATAGTAATAATCAGTGGTTTAAAAAGATTTTAGTCATGATTTTGGGACTAAATTAAGTATTTTATTATTTTTATGGTACAATAATTTATAAAGTATACAATGGGAGAGTTATATGAAATTACAGACCAATGTGAGCCATTTAAAGGGAGTCCTTCAAGTTCCGGGAGACAAATCTATTAGTCATCGTTCGATTATGTTTGGAAGTCTTGCGAAGGGGACCACTCTAGTCCGTGATATTCTTAGAGGTGAAGACGTCTTATCCACTATGCAGGTTTTTCGTGATTTGGGTGTGCACATTGAGGATGATGGAAATCTTGTTACGATTCACGGTGTGGGTTTTGATGGTCTTCATGCTCCTAAAAATAAACTTGATATGGGAAACTCAGGAACATCTATCCGTTTGATTTCAGGTGTTTTAGCAGGGCAAGATTTTGAAGCAGAAATGTTTGGTGATGATAGTTTGTCTAAACGACCGATGGATCGTATTACTGCTCCACTTCGTCAAATGGGTGTTGACATTTATGGTCAAACGGAGCGTGATCTTCCACCTTTAACAATTAAGGGATCAAGTCAGCTTAAACCAATTCATTATAAGCTGCCTGTAGCTTCTGCACAGGTTAAGTCTGCTCTTATTTTTGCTGCTCTTCAAGCTAATGGGGAGTCCATCATAGTTGAGAAAGAAAAAACACGGAACCACACCGAAGATATGATTATTCAATTTGGTGGTGATATTTCAGTTAGTGATAAAGAAATTCGAATTTCTGGGAATCAGGAATTTAATGCGCAAGAAGTTGTTGTTCCGGGAGATATTTCTAGTGCTGCTTTTTGGATTGTTGCCGCTTTAATCGTTCCAAATTCAAAGTTAGTACTGAAAAATGTTGGTATTAATGAGACTAGAACGGGTATCTTAGATGTTATTAAAGCTATGGGAGGGAAGCTAACTCTTTCTGATAATGATGATATTGCTAAGTCAGCAACGTTGACAGTTGAAGCTTCGGAGCTTCAGCCAACTGAGATTGGTGGTGACATTATTCCACGATTGATTGATGAATTACCGATTATTGCTTTACTCGCTACTCAAGCAAATGGAACAACTATTATATGTGATGCTGAGGAGCTAAAGGTAAAAGAGACCGACCGTATCCAAGTAGTTGCAGATGCCCTCAATGCTTTAGGCGCTGATATTGTGCCAACTGATGATGGAATGATTATTAAAGGGAAAACACCTCTTCATGGTGGTAAGATAAATACATTTGGTGACCATCGTATTGGGATGACTGCGGCAATTGCAGCTTTATTGGTCTCTGAAGGTGATGTTGAATTAGAACGTGCAGAGGCGATTAATACAAGTTATCCTAGCTTCTTCACAGATTTGGAGGAAGTAACCCATGGCTAGAATCATTATAGGGTTTATGGGTTCTGGGAAATCAACCATTGCTCAATTACTTGACCCTGACTATATTGATATGGATGCTGTCATAACGGACAGAGTAGGCATGTCTATTGCTGATTATTTTGCAGTTGAAGGTGAAGAGAAGTTTCGTGAACTTGAATCGCAAGTTTTGACAGAGCTGTTAGATTCTTCTCAAGTGGTTTCCACAGGCGGTGGTGTTGTCATTAATCCTAAAAATCGTGAAATCTTGGCAAATAATCCAGATACGATTTATTTAAAAGCAGACTTTGAAACACTTTGCAATCGCATTGAAAATGACAAGGAAAATATCCGACCATTATTTGTTAATAATACCATGTCAGAATTTGAGGCTATTTTTAAAGGGCGCCAAGATTTATATGAGACTGCTGCAAGCAAAATTATACATGTTAGTGATAAAACGCCGGAAGAGATTGTTGAGGAAATTGGATGAAAGTTGCTTATTTAGGACCCAGTGGTTCTTTTACGCATAATGTCGCCCTAAATGCTTTTCCACATGATGTTTTACAACCTTCTGCCAATATTACTGAAGTTATAAAATCATATGAGGAAGGCTTGGTAGATTATGCCATCATTCCAGTTGAAAATTCTATTGAAGGCTCAGTACATGAAACCTTAGATTATCTTTATCATCAGGCGAAAATTGAGGCTGTTGCTGAAATTATTTTGCCAATAAAGCAACAACTAATGGTAACGTCACTTGGAAAACCTGTAGAAAAAATTTTTTCACATCCTCAAGCGATTGCGCAAGGGAAAAAATACATAAAAGAGAATTATCCAAATGCTAAATTAGAGATAACGGCTAGCACTGCTTATGCAGCTCGTTTCATAGCTGAACATCCCGATGAAAATTTTGCTGCAATAGCACCTTTAGCAGCGGCAGAAGAATATCAGTTGCAAGTAATAGCACAGGATATCCAAGAAATTGATGAAAATTATACACGTTTTTGGGTTTTAGGTCACGAAAATCTGAAATTACATTTAAATAGGATTAATGACAAGATTTCGCTTGCTGTTACTCTCCCAAATAACTTACCAGGAGGTTTATACAAAACGCTTTCAGTTTTTGCTTGGCGTGGTATAAATCTAACAAAAATTGAGAGTCGGCCGCTTAAGACAGTTTTAGGTGAATATTTCTTTATTATTGATCTAGAAGACAAAAATGAAGAACTGCTTTCATTTTCTCTAGAGGAATTATCAGCAATAGGTATCCAATATAAAATATTAGGACAGTATGCTGTTTACAAACTTTAAACGATTAGACAACGAATAGTATGTATAGAAATAATTAATGAACGATATAGGATGAGCAATGGTAAGAAATAATTTGAGTCGCCACGAAGAATTAAGATATGAGTATCTCTTGAAGAACCTTCAGTATTTAAATGGGCGAGAAAAGCAAGAGTTTGATTTTCTTCATAATAAAAAAATAAGTGTCAACCATCAAAATTACCAAAATAATTATGATAGTTCTCGAAATTCGAGATATGATGGTGGTTATGACGATTACAGAAACGATGATAAATATTATGATAATAACCAATATGATAATAATCAATATACCTCACAAGGATTACTAAAATACCCTGAAGAACAGCCTAGATTAACGCGCTCCTCGCGAAATAAACAATTCCAAGAAGAGGAGACACTTCCATTCTATGGGGAAGAGGAGTATTATCAAGAGCCAGAAATTCCAAAACCAAAAAAGCCGAAAAAACCACGGAAAAAAATAAAAGTTAAACGCATTCTTCAATTTTTAGCTCTTCTGATTGTTCTGATTGTCGTTGGTATGGGTTATATGTTTTTTAAAGGGATGAATGACGTGACAAGTGGTGAAACTAATTATGCTGCCGCTGTGACAGAGACTTTTAATGGTGAAGATACAGCAGACGGTACAAATATTCTTATTTTAGGAAGCGACCAGAGGATTTCACAAGGATCTTCGGATGCTCGTACGGATACCATCATGGTCATGAATATTGGAAATAGTGATGGGAAAATAAAACTTGTCAGCTTTATGCGTGACACACTTGTTAACATTCCAGGAGTCAGTTATAGTGACTATTCTAATGACCAAAAATTAAATGTTGCTTTTAATATTGGTGAACAAGATAATAATCAGGGTGCTGAACTCATGCGTCAGACTTTAAAAGATAACTTTGATATTAACATTAAATATTATGTCATGCTTGATTTTGAAACATTTGCAGAAGCTATTGATACACTTTTCCCAGATGGTGTTACTATTGATGCAAAATTTGGAACAGTTGATGGTGAAGCCGTTTCTTCTGTAGATGTTCCTGATGACCTTAGTATGGATGATAGTGGCAATGTTCCTGACCAAACAATTGCGGTTGGTGAACAGCAAATGAATGGTCAGACTTTACTAAATTATGCACGTTTCAGAAAAGATGATGATGGGGACTACGGTAGAACGACACGACAACAGCAAGTTGTGACAGCAATAATCAATCAAATCAAAGACCCAACAAAACTCTTTACAGGATCTGCGGCAATTGGAAAAATCTTTGCTCTTACTTCGACAAATATCTCTTATCCATTTTTACTAAAAGAAGGATTATCTGTTGTTTCTAGTGGTCAAGAAGGAATTGAGCAAATAACGGTCCCTTCTGAAGGAGACTGGGTAGATGAGTATGATATGTATGGTGGATTAGGTTTATCTATTGACTTTGACAAGTATCAAAGTGAATTAAGCAATTTGGGACTACGTTGATTTACAATTTTTTGACAAAAATAAGTGAAGAGCATCTGTCATCGTGTTTCAGGCT
>CAZPYI010000154.1:0-5060 GCA_964590305.1 uncultured Streptococcus sp. | reverse complement strand
ATTGTAGCTTTACGAAGATGACGACGTTGTTTTTTAGTTTTTCCATGGAAACGATGCGATGTATAAGCGCGGAAGCGTTTCAATCCACCTGAACCTGTACGTTTGAAACGTTTAGCTGATGCGCGGTGTGTTTTTTGTTTTGGCATTTTAGAATTCTCCTCTTAAAATATTTAAAATTGACAATTATTTTTTGTCAGGGATTGGTGCAAGTTGCATGAACATTTGACGTCCATCCATCTTAGCTCTTTGCTCAATAATTGCAATATCTTGCGTTTTTTCAGCAAATTCAGCCAAAACCTTTGCACCGATCTCTTTATGAGTGATCATACGTCCTTTAAAACGGATTGAAACTTTTACCTTATTTCCTTTTTCAAGGAATTTACGACCATTACGAAGTTTAGTCTCAAAGTCACCTTTATCAATAACAGGACTAAGACGAACTTCTTTTAAAGTTACAACGCTTTGTTTTTTACGTTGTTCCTTTTGTCTTTTTTGGTACTCAAATTTGAACTTTCCATAGTCCATAATCTTTGCAACAGGTGGCGCAGCTTGTGGTTGGATTAAAACCAAGTCAACGTTGGAACTATCAGCAAGTGCTTGAGCTTCTGATAGTGGTTTAATACCCAATTGTTCACCTTCAAGACCAACAAGACGAACTTCACGGACACGAATTTCATCGTTAATGAACAGATCTTTTTTTGCTATGATTTTCACCTCTTTATTTTTTTTAGAGAAAAACAAAAACAGACTTGCTAACACAAGTCCGTACTACATAATGTTTTATTTCTAAAACTTGACATGTAGAACCAGACAACGTTAGTCGCAAGGCGAGAAGCTCTCACTTCTGCTTTTCTCACTCTTATTAGTTTAACATTATCAACGTTACATGTCAAGGATTATTCTTGCTTTTCTTGAAATAAAGTCAACAACACCGTCAATATTTATTCCAGTCGTATCAAAAATAATAGCATCTGGCGCAGCTTTTAGCGGCGATACTTTTCGATGACTATCTTTATAATCACGCTCTATAATTTCCTGCTTTAATAGTGGAAGTTCAGTTTCAATACCTTTTTCTTTATTTTCTTTAAAGCGACGCTCAGCTCTTTCTTCAACAGAAGCTACTAAAAAAATTTTCAATTCCGCATCTGGAAGAACGACTGTGCCAATATCTCTACCATCCATAATTATTGCACCATCTTTAGCAATAAGACGTTGCTGATTAACTAATTCTTTACGTATTTCAGGAATTGCTGCCACCCATGATACATTATTAGTCACATCATTCTGGCGTATTGCAAGTGTCACATCTTCTTTACCAACAAAGACAGATTGGTTACTATCACCAGTTCGACCAAATGAAATAGGATTCTTAGCAAGTTGCTCCAATATTTCCTGAACATTATTTTCACTCAGATTATTTTTCAAAGCAAGGTAAGTAGCTGAACGATACATCGCACCTGAATCCAGATAAGTATAGCCGAGTTTTTTTGCAATAATTTTTGCTACAGTGCTTTTGCCACTTGAAGCTGGGCCATCAATGGCAATTGTAATGGGTTTCATAGTTCCTCTTCTAAATTAGTTGATGAAAACTTCATCTCCGGGATTGGCATACCAATACCCTAAAGTCATATGATCGGGATTAAGTTCATAGAGCGTTTCTACAGAAATACCAGCACGCGCCGCAATGGCAGCTGCACCTTCTCCAGCAAGTACAGCTATTGTATCTCCACTCTTTGAAGAAGTTGTAGTTTCATCAGATGATGAACTTGTTTGATTCTCTTCAGATGATGATACTGATGTCTCAGATGAAGACGAACTTGTATTTGAAGATGCACCATAAAAATTTGAAGTCTCAGATGTTGTACCGCTTCCTCCATTTGAAGTATAGAAAACAACAAATAATATTGCCACAACAATCACAAAAAATATACTAAGCAAAGCTGTTAATAAAGGTGTACTAACAATTGTACCTCTAGATTTTCGACTTATCTTTTCTTCCGTTTCATTTTCACTCACAACTTTTTCTTCCCATGGTTTTTTTGTCATAACGTCCCCTTGTTTAATTTATTAATTCATATTACAATGATACTATGAAAGTAACATTGATTCCAGAAAAATGCATTGCCTGTGGTCTCTGCCAGACCTATTCCCCAATCTTTGATTACCAAGATGATGGAATTGTCAAATTCGCCAATAATACCAACCTGACTCAAATAGTTTCAGACAAAGACAAAAGCACACTTTTAGCAGTTAAATCTTGTCCAACCAAGGCGCTTATGATTTTTTAAGAGTCTTTTTTTCAAGACAATAGGTTTCAAAATAATCCAATTTAATTAGGTTATCTATCAATTTAACTTCACCCCGAAATGAAGGATGTATAGCTAATGCATCTAAAAAATATTTTTTAGGCCACTTTCTCATATAAAAAATTCGATTAGGTTGATTTTTCACTACCAAAGTCAAGCTTGATTTGGTAACTTCAATTTTCTGAATCTGCGCAATTGCTATTCCCGATTTTCGGAAAGGATTCAAAGAAACAATCCTCAGCCGTCCTTCTTCTTCAATAATAAAATAGCGATGAAAACCCAGACCTGCTAACACTACAAAAAGTGCAAAAAGGATAAATACCTGACTTGGAATTCTGGTCCGTTCAAACAGAAGAGAGAGACCAATAAAAATTGGAGCAATTGCAATGGACCAGTAGATAATAGACCATGATAATTCTGGTTGCCAGTGATATCTTATTTTACCAAAGATTTTAATCATAGTAATCCTCCACTTATTTACGTTCTATCATTTGACACTTTTATCAAACTAAAATTAGTGATGTTTTGCAATTCCAACAATAACATCAACCGCTTTTTCCATAGTTTGTAAACTAACAAATTCAAAACGACCATGCATGTTTTCTCCACCTGCAAAAAGATTTGGTGTTGGAATTCCCATAAACGAAATTTTAGACCCATCTGTCCCTCCACGGATGGGTTCAATAATTGGTTTAATCCCAATATCTTCCATGACTTTCTTAGCAACTATTATTGGAGTCATATTCTTTTCAATAATTTTTTTCATATTGTAATATTGATCGTTGATTGTAACACAAATTCTCTTGGCACCTAGCTTTTTATTCATCTTATCAGCAATATTTTGAACCAGTTTTTTCCGACTTTCAAAAGATTCATCCTCAAAATCACGAATAATGTATGAACTATGTGCTCCTTCCACTGTCCCGTGACTACCATGTAAATGATAAAATCCTTCATAGCCTTCAGTTTTCTCAGGACGTTCAGACTCTGGTAAGCTATTATGGAAGTCAACAGCTAATTGCAATGCATTTACCATTTGATTTTTAGCAGTTCCTGGATGCACGTTACGTCCAACGAAATCAACCTCCATTGCTGCAGCACTAAATGTTTCATATTGTAGTTCTCCTAGAGGTCCACCATCTACTGTATAAGCAAAATCCACGTCAAAGTCACTAACATCAAATTTGTCGGCACCTATACCAATTTCCTCATCCGGTCCAAAACCAACACGAATCTCTCCATGTTTTATCTCTGGATGTGCAACTAAATATTCCATTGCTGTTATAATTTCGGCAATTCCTGACTTATCATCAGAACCGAGAAGGGTTGTTCCATCTGTCGTTATCAGCGTTTGTCCAAGATAATTTGCTAAATTAGGAAAATCTTCTGGTAAAAGCGAATACCCTGACTCACCTAGTTTAATCTCATCAGCATCATAGTTTTCAATAACTTGTGGATTAACACTTTCAGCATTAAAATCAGCAGTATCCATATGGGCAATAAAGCCTATTTTTTGTGTTTTTGAAGCATCGGTTGAAGGTAATGTTCCAACTAGATACCCATTTGATTCTATGTAATGAACCTTCTTGAGACCTATTTTTTCCATCTCAGGTTTTAACACATCTAGAGCAAAGTTTACTTGACTCTGTGTTGTTGGAGTTGTGTCACTCTTAGGATTGCTTCGAGTATCAATCTTAACATAGGTCAAAAAACGTTCTAATAAATTATCATATGACATGACTCACCTCATTATTAATCATAATAACAATTATAACATAAAAAACAGTCTATTGGACTGTTTTTTATGTCGAACAACCATAGAGTAAGGTTAGCCTTACTGATAAAACAAGGCTGTCCATAACTGATATAAATTTTCTTTTTATTTTACTTTAAAATATGAAACGTTAAGAAACAGCAAGGTATAATCTATTCCAAAATTTCTATGAATTATTTCTAAGAACATTTAAACATCATATATTTTATAGTATGAAAGTATCCCTGAGATAATACCATCTGCTAATTTTTCTTGGTATGCTTTTGAACTGATACTTTGAAACTCAGAAGGGTTAGACATATAACCGAGCTCAAGCAAAACAGCAGGTGCAGTTGTTTCTCGAAGAACTGCAAATGTATTACGTTTGACACCATTATTTTTTGCCCCAGTTAGAGAAACAACAGATGATTGGATTGATTTTGCTAATTCTGAACTCATTGATAAGCGAGTACCGTTATTATGGTAGTTTTGATTAATACTTGATGGATATTCTGAATAGTATTCATAATAATAAGTTTCTATTCCACTGGCAGTCGATGCACCTGCGTTAAAATGTATACTTACAAAAATATCTGAATCACTGGCATTAACTTTTTTAGAACGATCTAACAATTCCACTGATGCATCTGTTGTCCGTGTTGTCAGTACTGTATAGCCTGCACTTTCTAGACGAGACTTTACCAAACCCTGCATTACTAGATTTAGATCTTTTTCATTCTTATCAAAGTAAACTGCTCCCGGATCACTTCCTCCATGTCCTGCATCTAAGTAGATAATCTTATTGAAAACATTATAGTTTCCTTGTGAGGCTGACCCTACTTTCTCTGCATTAAGCACGTAATTTCCTACGACATAGCCCGACCTAGTGTTGTCTTTAAAATCAACATAAGCATGAATTGTATAATCTCCTTGAATATACTTATGATTTTTTTCATTTATTGTTACAGAAACTTGTCCATTTTTCACATCACTTGAAATAT